>JAUWPO010000009.1 GCA_030611505.1 Chloroflexota bacterium | reverse complement strand
GGTTTCCGTCCACGGTTGCCGTGCACCAGTCCAGGGGCTCCTTGTTCCCGGTACCTGGCAATCAACCGCCGGATTTGCCGGATCGACAGACCTACTAGTTCACCAGCTTGCCCTGCTGTCATCTGCTGGCTTTCTATTTGCTGCATGATGTGCAGTCGTTTAATTTAGTCCATGCTGAATGTCACTCTTTCTCTCATAGGGTGACATTTTCGCTGAACAGTTAGATGGTGTCAATTTCCCTGAACAATAACATAAGGGATGAATCCGCTTGCATTTAAGAGTAACTTGGTATATACTGTGTGTATTCGTGGGAGAAAGTGGGAGAATGTGGAGCGCCGGTTCCATCCGGCGTTTCGCTGTTAATTGATATGACAGAACTTATGTTCTTGGGGCAATTCTACCACAACATGGATGAAAAAGGTCGCCTGATAATCCCAGCGCGCTTTCGGGATTATTTGTCCATTGATGGCGCCTATATCTTGCAGGGATTTGATAAAAATTTGTTTGTTCTACCTTCTTCCACTTTTGAATCCGTTTCTCGCCGAGTCAACCAAATGAGCATGACCGACCCGACAACCCGTTTGTTGAGACGTTTATTTTTTTCCACTGCACACCATGTGGAGGTAGATAAGGCAGGTCGTATTCTCATTCCCCAGTTCCTACGTCAGGCTGCTTCCCTTCAAGGTGAAGCAGTAGTTGTAGGCAATGGGGTTTATTTCGAGGTTTGGTCACCCGAACAGTGGTCGATACAGTCAGAGCAAATACAAGATGCTCAGGCGAATGCCCACCGATTTTCGGCTTTGGATCTCACCTCCGCGTAAATCAATCTGTTGCTATGTGATGAACGGTTCAAGCACTAACAATGTGCACTTCCACCGTCCCGTACTTTTCCAAGAAATTATACACGCGTTGCGACCTAAAAAAGGCGGTTTGTATGTGGATTGTACACTTGGGGCGGGTGGTCACGCCTGGGGTATTCTCAAGATGAGTTCACCGGATGGTCGTTTGTTAGGTCTGGATGTTGATCCTCAAGCCTTAGAAATTGCGCAGCATCGGCTTATGCCGTTTGGAGGACGAGTTGTGATAAAAAAGACCTCCTACGTAGCGTTGAAACAACAGTTGGATGAGTTAGGTTGGAGTAAAGTGGATGGCGTACTACTGGATTTAGGACTCTCATCCATGCAGTTAGATGTTCCTGCAAGGGGTTTCTCATTTCAGGCTGATGCGCCGTTGGATATGCGATTCGATCCGCATAGTCCAGTGCGGGCTCAGGATCTAATAAATGAGTTGCCGGAAAGAAAGTTGGCTGATTTGATCTACAAATTTGGAGAAGAGAGGAAAGCCCGCAAGATCGCCAAGGCCATCGTCGAGGTTCGTCCACTCACGACGACTCTCCAGCTTGCTGATGTCGTCTCACAAGCTGTTGGAAAGGGAGGGCGTGATCGTAGGGGTTATCGTCGCCATCCAGCGACTTTGACGTTTCAGGCTTTGCGGATTGCTGTAAACCGTGAGCTTGAGGCATTGGAGCAGGTTTTACCTCAAGCGCTGGATGTATTGGTCGCTGGCGGGCGTTTGGCTGTTTTATCGTTTCATTCGCTGGAGGATCGCATCGTAAAAAGATATTTCCGGCGTGAAAGTAAAGATTGCATCTGCCCTCCAGAACTGGTTGTGTGTAATTGTGAGCATAAAGCAATCGTCATTGAGATAAATCGGAAGCCTGTTCGACCAAGCCAAGACGAAGTCGCACAAAATCCTCGTGCAAGAAGTGCTCGTCTTAGAGTTGTTGAGAAAATTGCATGATTTGGCACATAAGTTGCAAATTTGTTTATAACAATTTAACATGAATCAAATCGATAATATTACACAAGCATACTCTCAGGCACCTTGGAGAAAACAGTTGCAGTTTATAGGCTTATTCTCACTTTTCCTGGTGTTCATCGCTCTGGTTGCTGGAATCTATCTGAATGTAAGCGCCCGAACGGCAAAAGTTGGGCGTGATATTCAATATATGAAGAAACAAATAGAGACATTGGACCGAGAAATCGAGGATAAACAATCTCAATTAGCATATTTATTGTCCGATCGTGAGATGGGAAAGCGAGCTCAAAGCCTTGGTTATGAGCCTTTAGGAATGAACGAGGCTAAATTTCTCCCTGTCCCCGGTCACCTTGGACGAAAACCAGCAGTCTTGGCCCCTTATTTACATAACGATTTAATTGGCGCGCCCATCATTCCCAAGGAATACACTGAGCCCTTATTCGATTGGTTAAAAAAGCAATCTGGTTGGATTTCATTTACCCTGCCGGAGATTACGCCATGATGAGAGAACCTTTATGGCGCTATAACCTCATTAAATCCTTATTATTTGTTCTGCCAATATTGATTGTGCTCCAAATGGTACGGATTAAAGTAAATCCAAGACAAGTGGAGAAAATAATTTCAGAAGGAAAAACCTATTCTGGTGAATACCAGACAGTTACTCCAGCGCGCGGTCAAATATACGACCGCTGGGGTCATCAATTGGCCGGGAATAAAACTGTATATGAAGTTGGAATTGAATTGAGGAGAGTTAGAAATCCAGAAACAATTGCTCAAACCTTAAACCTGGTCCTTGATATTGATTATGTCGAGGCGTTGGGAGTTGCAAGCTTAGAGCCTTCGGAAACTGCTGTGTACCGGGTTGTTGCAAGCAATGTAACTCAGGAAAAGGTCGACCAACTTGGCTTGCTTATTCAACAGATGAACGAACTCTACGGCTCAAGAAGGGATAAAAACGCTCCAAGTTTAAATGGATTGCTGTTTAAACCCCATTTACAAAGAACTTACCCTGAAAAGGAATTAGCGTCGAATATATTGGGCTTTGTTAATCGTGAAGGTTTAGGTTTTTATGGTGTGGAGGAAAAATACAACGATTTATTGGCAGGTGATGAATCTACAATATGGGTTTCACTTGATCCCAGTCGAGTACAGGAACTGCCCGAAATTCCGGAAGGGGCGAGTCTGGTATTAACCATAGACCGTGCGATACAGCGGAGCATGGAGAATGTAATAGATTCAGCCATAAAAGAGAGCGGCTCCGAATCTGGCACCATTGTTGTGATAGACCCGAAAACCGGTGAACTCATCGCCATGGCAACCACGCCGCGTCTGAATATAAATGAGTACTGGAAGTACGGTCAAATATTTACAGATGAGACTCCATATAACAAAGGTGTCAGTCAGGCATATGAGACCGGATCCGTATATAAAGTATTCACAATGGCTTCGGCTCTAGATAATGGTGCTGTAACACCAGAAACGACTTTCTTAGATACGGGTGTTTTTGAGATTGGTGGAACGCGAATTTACAATTGGAACATGGGAGCCTGGGGTCCACAGAATATGCAGGGTTGTCTGCAGCATTCATTGAATGTATGTCTTGCATGGGTTGCAAAGCAATTAGGTCCAAAAGATTTTTACGCTTACATGCAGGCCTTTGGGATAGGTCACTTAACTGGTATTGACCTGGCTGGAGAAGTTCCTGGAAGGCTGAAGATTCCAGGCGACGAAGATTGGTATGACGCTGACCTGGGCACAAACGCATTTGGTCAGGGAGTGTCTGCGACACCCTTACAGATGGCAGCCGGAATAGCAGCCCTGGCTAATGATGGCAAAATGATGGCGCCACATATAGTCCGTTCGGTCGTAAACGATGGATATCAGCATGATATCGAAAAACGGATCGTTGGCATGCCGATTAAAGCAGAGACAGCTGTTTTGATGACTAAGATGTTGGCGCGATCTTTAGAGACAGAATCATCGGATGCACTTGTTACAGGTTACCGGCTTGCAGGCAAGACCGGAACCGCTGAAATCCCGACTCCTTTTGGGTATACAACCAATGAGACCAATGCTTCGTTTGTCGGCTGGGGTCCGATTGACGATCCACAATTCCTGGTCTATGTATGGTTAGAGAGGCCTCAATCGTCTCCTTGGGGATCAGTTGTTGCTGCGCCCGTGTTCCGTGAAGCAGTAGAAGAGCTTGTTGTTTTAATGGATCTGCCACCAGATGATATTCGCAGCGATTTGTATAGTGATTGAGGGATAATCGAGTTGAGTAATTATTTTGAATAATTTTGGTACGTCAAATGCTGATACAAGCTGATGTCATAGAAGCATTATGCGATCATCGCCCCGCTTGGGCTCAGGAAAGAGTCACAGGTGCAGTGGTGGATTCACGGCAAGCATCGCAAGGTTGTCTGTTTGTTGCTGTAACTGGAGAAAGGGTCGATGGTCATGATTCCGTCCATCAGGCGTTCGATCAGGGCGCAAAGTTAGCTTTTATTCAGAAAGATCTTTCGTCTCAATTTCGAGTGCTGGATTTAAGAATAAAGACGAAAGGAAAGATACAAGAAGTAATTGAGGCACCTTTTTGTATAAGGGTTGATGACACCGTTGCAGCGTTACAGGAAACAGCTCGCTTCTGGCGACAAAAATTAGAACCGAGGGTTATCGGTATCACTGGTAGTGTTGGCAAATCAACGACCAAGGAGGTGACCGCGGAAGTATTAAATCAAAGATACCGCACTTTAAAAAATCCAGGTAATTTGAATAACGAGATCGGTTTACCTTTAACCCTTCTCAGCTTGGATGAAGGTCACCAACGAGCTATTTTGGAAATGGGGTTTTACGTGCCTGGTGAAATCGCATTCTTGTGCGATTTAGCACACCCTCAGGTTGGTGTCGTGACCAATGTAGGCACCGTTCATGCTGAACGAGCGGGTTCACAAGAAGCGATCGCAATAGGGAAATCTGAATTAGTGCAGGCGCTTCCACCATCCCCGAAAGGTGTAGCCATACTTAATTACGATGACCCTTTGGTACGAGACATGGCATCAAAGACCGAGGCCCGCATTCTATATTATGGTCTAGATTCAAATGCCGAAATGTGGGCAGATGCAGTGGAAGGATTGGGTTTGGATGGGATTAGATTTCGTCTGCATTTCCGCGGTGAAACACAATATATGAAGGTGCCATTGATTGGACGCCATTCAGTCCATACCGTCCTTCGTGCTGCAGCTATAGGAATTGTTGAAGGATTGACCTGGCAAGAAATTGTCGACGGGTTGAGGTCTGGTCGCGCCCAGCTGAGGCTGGTTGCCGTCCAGAGTCCAAGTGGTGCCTTGATTCTTGATGACACATACAACGCATCACCGCAGTCCACTTTTTCCGCGCTCAACTTGCTCAATGAGCTAGAAGGACATAAAATTGCAGTTTTAGGCGATATGCTGGAATTAGGTCAATATGAATTTCATGGTCATAAGATGGTAGGAGTACGTGCAGCAGAAGTTGTCGACGAATTGATCACGGTCGGTGAGCGCGCCCTGATTATTGCAAAGACAGCGCGCCAGACAGGTCTTCCAACTACAGCAGTGACAGAATTTGAGGATAGTGAACAGGCGATCGCTTTCTTGGTTAATCGCTTGGGAAAGAACGATATTGTCCTAGTTAAAGGCTCACACGCGATACGGATGGATCGTATTGTCGCTGCATTGGAGGTCCGCGAATGACTCAAACCTCAATGTCCCTGGCTTTAGCAGGGTTCAGTTTCATGTTGACGGTAATCTGGGGACCACCTTTGTTGCGAGTTCTCCGTCATTATGGAGTGGGTAAGGCCATTCGCATCGAAGGTCCAGACCGGCATTTCAGCAAATTAGGTACACCTACCATGGGAGGAGTACTGATCGTATTGCCAGTTGTGTTTATCACCGTATTACTGAACGCAGGTTCTTTGATCGGCATTACTGTCTTGGGCAGGTCTGTACTGCTGCCTATGGTTGTGATGGTGGTTTATGCAACCCTGGGTGCTATAGATGATTGGGAAGGGCTGCGTAATCAGGGAAGTTCAACGGGTATGCGAGCGCGCACGAAACTTTTTTTTCAAGTAGCCTTAGCAGTTGCTGCGGCTATGGGAATTTTCTATGTACTTAAGATCAAAATTTTTTATCTACCAGGGATGGATGGATACATAAATCTAGGAGTGTGGTATATCCCAATCGCAGCGTTCGTAATTGTAGCAACCACCAACGCGGTCAATTTGACAGATGGTCTGGATGGTTTGGCTGGTTTGATCTCTGCGACCGCTTTTGCAGCCTATGGCGGTATTGCCCTTTTGCAGGGTCAAACTTTCCTGGCTAATTTTTGCTTCACAGTGGTTGGTGCGCTGTTTGGGTTCTTATGGTTCAATGTCCACCCTGCACTTATGTTCATGGGAGATACGGGTTCGTTAGCTCTCGGATCGACACTGGCTGTAGTGGCTTTGATGACCGGACATTGGATTGTTTTGCCTATTATTGCTATTATCCCTGCCAGTACTGTATTGAGCGTAATTTTACAGGTGGCATATTTTAAATATACCGGTGGTCGCAGGCTTTTTAAGATGTCTCCGTTGCACCATCACTTTGAGCTTTCTGGTTGGAGTGAAACGCAGGTTGTACAGCGATTCTGGTTAGTAAGTCTGTTGTTTGCCATGATTGGAGTGGCATTAGCACTCGTTTAGAACATTCCATTGTTGTGGTATGAATAAAAAATATAAAGATTGCGGATAATTACAAGTATGCAAGAATGGCAGGGTAAGAAGGTGGTCATCGTTGGTGCAGCCCGACAAGGGATTGCCCTGACGCGCTACCTGGCAGGTCAAGGTGCTCGCATTGTTTTGAACGATTGTAAGCCAGCGAGTGAATTGTTCGATGCCCGTGAAGCCCTAAAGGAATTGTCAGATGACGGCTATCCTATCGAATGGGTTATTGGCGGGCATCCATTGAGCTTACTAGACACTTGTGATGTTCTAGGTGTCTCTGGTGGTGTACCTTTGACCTTACCACTTGTTAGAAAGGCGAACTCTTTGGGTATTCCAATTGTGAATGATTCGCAGGTATTCATGGAAGTTGTCCCGTGCAAAGTTGTTGGCATAACCGGCTCGGCGGGTAAGACTACCACCACTTCATTGGTCGGACACATCCTTAAAACTGCGACTTCAGACTCGCAATCTGAATTGTATGGCAAACGGGTTTGGATTGGTGGAAATATTGGCATTCCTTTGATTACTTATATTGAGGATATCCAGCCAGAAGATATCGCAGTAATGGAGTTGTCGAGCTTTCAATTAGAGTTGATGACCAAATCACCTCATATAGCGGTAGTGCTTAATATCTCACCGGATCACTTGGACAGGCACGTTTCAATGAAGGCGTATATCAATGCCAAAACCCGAATACTGGAATTTCAAACAGCATCTGATACGGCCGTCATTGGCAGGGATGACGCGAATGCGTGGTCGTTATCAAATAAAGTTCACGGTGGTTTGATGTCCTTCGGACTTTCCGAGATGGCTCATGATCAGAACGGTGCATTCATCAAGAATGATTCTGTTTATATGCGGATTGGAAGGAACAATGCAGGACGAACCCATCTTATGAAGGGGAATTTCAATGTTGATCCAAAAGAGTACCGGCTTCTTTCCCGAGATAGAATCCCCCTGCGAGGAGAGCATAATTTACAAAATGTGATGGCAGCCTGTACAATTTCAGCGGTACTGGACCTTCCGGTAGAAATAATGCAACCCGGAATTGAGAGTTTTGAGGGAATTCCCCACCGCTTGGAATTCATCAGATCATGGGGAGGAGCTGATTGGTATAACGATTCGATTGCCACTACTCCAAAACGGGCAATGGCAGCGATTCATTCTTTTGATATGCCGCTGGTTTTGTTAGCTGGTGGACGGGATAAGAACTTACCTTGGATGGAATTTGGTGAGATGATTTGCCAACGCGTTGATCACCTGATTTTGTTCGGAGAGGCATCACAAAAGATTTCGCAAGAAATGGATTTGTCCGTTACTGAAAAAATTACTGTTACCCAATGTGTTGGATTGTATGATGCAGTTCAGGAGGCCGCACGGATAGTCCAACCGGGAGAGGTTGTTTTACTTTCACCCGGGGGGACGAGTTTCGATGAATTTGAAAATTACGAGCAGCGTGGAGAATATTTCGCTCAATTGGTAAAGGAACTCCATTAAAGATGAACGGACTTATTACTGAAGTGAGTACCGGCGATATTGTGGAACAATCTGTGAACGAACCTGTTTCCAGGAAAAAGAAAGGCTTGAACCGCCAACGAGTACAGTTGAGTTTTGATGTTCCATTTCTTCTAGTAGTGATTACCCTGTTGATTTTTGGGTTGGTGATGGTTTATTCGGCGAGTTATGATTATTCAAATAGGTTTTATGGTGATCCAACTACAATTTTCTATCGCCAGCTTCTCTGGTTGGTAATTGGATTGAGCATAGCAATTACTCTGGCATTTTTAGATTACCATCGATGGCAGCAGATTGCGGTTGTGTTAATGGGGATTACTATTATTGGATTGATTGCGGTTCTATTTTTAAACGAAGTGCGAAATGGGGCAGTACGGACCCTTTTTGGAGGCTCTATCCAGCCATCAGAGTTGGCAAAATTAGTGACGGTCATTTATCTGGCGGTATGGTTATCCGCTAGACGAGAGAAGCTCAGTGATGTGAGTTTTGGTCTCATTCCCCTGGCGATCATTCTGGGGTTGTTGGGTGGTCTGGTTATCATCCAGCCTGACTTCAGCGCAGTTGCGACCATTTTTTTGCTAGGAGGTCTCATGTTCTTCTTGGCAGGGGGGGATCTGAAGCAGATCGGCATTCTAATGGTCATTGCACTGGTGATTGGCTTAGGAATCGTTCAACTCGCGCCTACAGGAGCTGCTAGAATTGAACTTTTTATAGCTGGAATACAAGATCCTACCCAGGGTTCTTATCACGTCCGACGTTCACTCGAAGCAATTATTAAGGGGGGGTGGTTTGGAGTAGGAATTGGTGAAGCTGAAACTAAATTGACCGGACTGCCTGTGCCGCCGACGGATAGTATTTTTGCAGTAGTTGGCGAAGAAATGGGTGTAATTGGTTCGATAGTATTAGTGGGCTTATTTGCTTTATTTCTCTGGCGAGGGTTTAAAATTGTCCGCCAGGCTCCAGATCAGTTGGGGATGTTACTTGCCGCCGGTCTCACGCTTTGGATTTCAATTGAGGCGTTTATCAACATGTCCGTTATGGTGAACTTGTTGCCTTTTGCGGGCAACGCATTGCCATTAATAAGCGCCGGTGGTTCGAGTTTGGTTGTTACATTGGCGGCTATTGGGATACTGATAAATATATCCCGATTGTCAGAAAAAAAGAAGTCAGAAAAAGGGAAGCTCTTCAATGCGGTTATTGATCTGCGCAGGCGGAACCGGAGGCAGCGTGTATCCGGCTCTCGCTGTGTTGCAAGCCGTGATCGGTGACAATTCAGGGATAACCTGGGATGAAATCGCCTCAAAAAAGACCTTGCCAGGTATAAAAACCGAAACTATTAATTCGGTTTTGTGGATTGGAGGAATCGGTGGTATGGAGGCAGATTTGGTAAAGCGAGTTGGCATTCCTTATGAAGCTGTACCAGCCGCGGGTGTGCACGGTGTTGGTTTGCGCGTTTTACCTGGAAACCTGCTGAAATTGGGTAAAGGATACATCCAGTCTCGACAAATCCTAAAAAGGTTTAATCCCGATGTACTTTTCTTCACTGGCGGATATGTTGCCGTGCCGATGGCGCTGGCGGGTCGCAAAGTGCCATCATTACTTTTTGTCCCAGACATTGAACCAGGAGTGGCATTGAAAACCTTAGCCCGGTTGGCAGACCACATCGATTTGAGCGTGGATGCCTCACACGAATATTTTGAACGCCATCCCAATGTTCGGGTAACAGGCTACCCGACACGATCCAATTTGAAATCGTGGAGCTTGGATTCGGCTCGTAATGCATTAGGCTTGGATCCAGATTTACATACCTTACTTGTGTTAGGAGGAAGTAAAGGTGCGCGTTCGATAAATCAGGCATTGTTGAAATTGCTCCCAGAATTATTGAAGGAAATGCAAGTCGTGCATATCAGTGGAGAGCTTGATTGGTCTGAAGTAGAAGCGGTTTGTACCTCTCTGAAAGACTCACTTCCTTGCGCAGAGCGGTATAAACCGTTTCCTTACCTCCACGATGAGATGGGAGCCGCACTGACCGCGGCAGACCTTGTAGTTTCACGATCTGGGGCTTCATGTTTGGGCGAATATCCATTATTTGGTTTACCAGCAATTCTGGTGCCATATCCGTATGCATGGCGGTATCAGGAGGTAAATGCCCTGTACTTGTCAAAGAAGGGAGCAGCTGAGGTTGTTCCCGATGAAGAAATGGCAACTCAATTATTGCCAAAGGTGCGAGAATTGATGACCGATAATAATCGTCGCGAGCAAATGAGTCAGGCAATGCGTACCCTGGTATACCCAAACGCAGCAGAATCGATTGCCTCTCACCTCGCTGAGTTGGCAGCGCTAAATCGTGAAAGGGATTGATCTATGGTTACACTTGTGGTCGCCTTCTACATATTCGTGGTGTTATTCGCAGTTATTGGCTCTATGCGTGGTTGGGGAAAAGAAGTCCTGGTTGGGTTTAGTGTAATCTTAGCGCTCGCATTTATTGCTGTTATTGAGGACCTTTTACCTTATACAAATGATCTAATCCAGAATGGCTCCACATCACAGTTCTGGGTTCGGTCATCTATTTTGATAGTAATGGTTTTCTTTGGCTATCAATCGCCGAGGTTTTCGCAGTTCGCCCGGTTCAGTGAAAAACGTGCTAGGATCCAGGATTTTATTCTTGGTATATTATTCGGTGCGATTAATGGATATTTGATATTTGGAACGCTTTGGTATTTCATGGATAAAGCTGGATATCCTTTTACACCATATATTTCATCCTCCGCGAATGATCCAGTCACTGCTGAAACCGCTCAGCGATTATTAAATATGTTTGCGCCGGCTTTGTTGTCTGGTTATTGGATTTATATTGCGGTTGTTATAGCTTTTATCTTCGTGTTAATCGTGTTTATCTAGAGGTAATACCTGTAATCGGATTATATTATCGGTTTAAATGCAATTATGACCAAGATTCATTTTATCGGTATAGGTGGTACTGGTCTTTCAGCCATTGCGATGGTGATGTTGGAACGCGGCTTTAAGGTGAGCGGTTCTGATCGTCAGGTATCACCCCAAACCAAGCGGTTACAGGCTGCCGGAGTAGACGTCTATCTTGGTCATAGCGCAGAAAATATTAGCGGAGCAGATATTGTTTTACGCTCATCGGCGATACCAGATGACAACGTAGAAGTGTTAGCTTCAGTAAAAGCCGGTATCCAGGTCATGAAACGGGCAGATTTTCTAAGTCAGGTTATTGCGGATCAGCGATGTGTCGCTATTGCAGGTACCCATGGAAAGACAACTACAACGGCGATGATCGCCTGGATTCTTAGCCAGTTAAAATATGATCCTTCTTATATTATCGGCAGTGAGTCTAAAGACCTTTGTAATAACGCTCATGCTGGTCGGGGCAATCACTTTATTATCGAAGCAGACGAATACGATCGTATGTTTTTAGGATTGCAACCTTATATTGCTGTTGTGACAAGCGTGGAGCACGATCACCCAGATTGTTTTCCAACATCACAGGATTTCTACCATGCATTTCTAGATTTTCTTATGCAAATAGAACCGGATGGAGCACTGCTTGTTTGTGGTGATGACCCTGGTGCTTCTCGTCTACTTAATGAAACAAATATTCCACCGGATAGATCACTTGTTTACGGGATTTCTGATGAGCAATACAGGGTCAAATTAGTTCAAAGTGCAATATATTACGATTACCAGGCGAAAAACTTGGTTTTGAATGACCTGGGTGGCTATAACTTTGAATTTGTAGGTGAGGACGTCGAAAGACGTGCAAAGGTTTCCTTACAAGTTCCAGGTATTCATAATGTTCGTAACGCTACGGCTGCTTTGGCGGTATCGGATTTGATCGGTGTGTCTGTCGTTGAGGCAGCGAGTGAGATAAGTAGGTTTCGAGGAACCGAGAGAAGATTCGAGGTTCGCGGTGAAGCCCAACATGTAACATTTATCGATGACTATGCCCACCATCCAACGGAGATAATGGCCACACTTTCCGCAGCACGTATGCGATTCCCTAACCGCAATATTTGGGCGGTGTGGCAGCCCCATACGTACTCTCGCACTCGGACTTTATTTACCGAATTCGCAGGAGCATTTCGGGACGCCGATCATGTCCTGGTTACTGATGTATATGCGGCTCGTGAGAGCGCACCTGAGAACGGGTTCTCGGCTGAGCAGGTCGTGGAAGCGATATCAAATGAAAAGAATTCTTCTTCAGACGTGCATTATGTGCCTGGCATCCTGGATGCAAGAGATCATCTTCTCAAGACTACGCAACCCGGTGATGTGGTTATTGTTCTCTCAGCAGGTGATGCGAACCAGATTATTGATCAGTCGATGCTTGTTTTGCGAAAACAAAATCAATCCCTCTGCTTGAGAGCGCTGCAAGATATATTCGGCGATCGTGTACAGGAAAATGTCCCCCTGGCTCGCTTTACTGCCGCACGGATAGGAGGTCCTGCAGATGTGCTATTAGAGGTGAATTCTTCTGATGAACTTGCACAAGCTGCAGCTCTGCTTTGGAAAAGCGGTGTTTCCTTTATTATCCTCGGAGGAGGTTCGAACATATTAGTAAGCGACTCCGGCATACGTGGAGTTGTGGTGTTGAATAAAGCCAAAAAGGTGATGTTTGATGAAGAATCCGCTCCACCGACTGTATGGGCTGAAAGTGGCGTGAATTTTGGGGTGATTTCTCGCCAGACCGCCCAACGCGGATTATCAGGTTTGGAATGGGCGGCAGGGATACCTGGCACATTGGGTGGAGCAGTGGTAGGCAATGCGGGAGCGCATGGTGGAGAAATTTCTACGGTATTAAAATTGGCCGAAATCTTGCACCGTTCAAGTAAATCAAAAGATGCCGAACCCCGGCGTAAGCATTGGCCTGTAGAACGATTTGGGTATTCTTACCGCAATAGTGTGATCAAGCGTTATCCGGGAGATTTTGTCGTCTTAAGTGCTGTCCTAGAACTGGAACGCAGTGATTCGCAAGCTGTTCAGACCAGGATGAAGAGCTTTGTTTCCCATCGCCACCGCACACAACCACCTGGAGCGAGTATGGGATCTATGTTTAAAAATCCACCCGGAGATTATGCAGGACATCTGATTGAAGCGGTGGGGCTTAAGGGTACTCGTATTGGTGGTGCGGAGATAAGTTCATTGCATGCCAATTTTTTCATCAACCAAGGCAGCTCATCGGCTGGTGATGTTTGGGAATTAATTCAACTGGCGCGTAAATCGGTAGCGAGAAAGTTTGGTGTCGAACTTGAATTAGAAATCGAATTGGTCGGTGAATGGAGTATATCTAACAGCGTTGTATAGGGAGATGCTGCCAGTCAGATTTATTGGGTTGATTGTGGTGACGTAAGCATATTATGAAAAAAAAGAGCAAAATCCGTATTGGTGTAATCTTTGGCGGACGTTCAGGAGAACACGAAGTCTCGCTTATGTCGGCGCGATCGATACTATCTGCCCTTGATCCGGACACGTATATAGTTACCCAAATCGGAATCACCCACGATGGCGATTGGTTGGTTGGTGAAAATGTTTTGGGTGCAATGATCGAAGGTGATTATCGGAACTTAAATCCGGTCGTATTAATGCCCATTCCTACTCGTAAGGAGTTGTACACGATAAATATAACCGGGCAAAGAGAAATATTACAACGGTATACCAACCTGGATGTTATTTTCCCTGTATTGCATGGGACTTTTGGGGAGGATGGGACACTACAGGGCTTGCTTGAACTGACAGACATTGCATATGTTGGTGCCGGTGTTCTGGGCTCATCACTTGGCATGGATAAGGGTGTGTTTAAAGATGTAATGCGTGCCAACGGTGTTCCTGTATTGGATTCTATTGTGGTTTCGAAGCGCGAGATTGAAGAGGATGCTGATTCCATAATAGGTCAAGCTGAAGCGTTAGCGACCTACCCGTTGTTTGTTAAGCCAGCCAATATGGGTTCTTCGATCGGTATTACGAAGTGTAAATCACGTTCGGACCTTTTTGAAGGATTGTTAGAGGCCGCACGCTATGACCGGCGGGTGCTGATCGAACGTGGGGTGAATGCTCGCGAGATTGAAGTCAGTGTTTTAGGAAATGAAGAACCGCGGGCCTCTGTGCCAGGTGAGATAATACCGAATCGTGAATTTTATTCATACGAAGCGAAATATATTGATGATAACTCAAATCTCATTATCCCAGCGCCGATTCCGCCCGAATTGGCACAGTGGGTGCAACAGTTAGCAGTGCAAGCATACCATGCTGTAGATTGTGCTGGTATGGCTCGAGTGGATTTTTTGCTCGAAAAGAACGAATCTCAAAGAGGTGAACCTGGTGAAGTATACGTGAATGAAATCAATACAATCCCAGGATTCACAAAGATCAGCATGTACCCCAAACTGTGGGATGAGAGTGGCTTACCATACCCTGCCCTGGTAGATCGATTGGTTGAACTGGCGTTGGAACGCAAATCTGAGTGTAATCGCATTGAACGGCGATACCGGAGTGAAGGGTGATAATCAACCGTCAAGCCCGTTCTACGCGACGTACGAATAAAATTCGTCAAAGACGAGTGGAGCACTCAAATGATGGAAAAAAGGTGAAAACTCGAAGATGCTCAGTCGCATCAAACACACCTCCTCCGGTCATGGTGCGCGGTATCGCAAGTGGTGCTGCTGTAAGTGTAGGTGGAAACTACAAAAAAAACCGCCGCCGCATAGATGTCGCCTTAAATGTTACTGGTGCGGAAATGCGGCTGCCTTCCTTGCCTCAGGTGCATATTGGCTGGCGGGTGATATCTTTTGCTCTGTTAGTTGTGCTGTCCTATATGGTTTACATAGGATGGAATTCGCAGGATTTTCGTATTGATGTGGCTAATATTACAGGCTTGCATAACATCACAAGTCGAGATGTAAACTCTGTGTTGGGTGTGACGGGAAAGTCGATTTTCACGCTTGACAGGTTGGAAATGCAAAATAAACTATTGGAATCATTTTCGGAAATTTCATCCGCTGCTGTCGTATTGGATTTACCGAATACGGTGAACATTGCAGTTACTGAGCGTATTCCTGTACTCGTATGGAGTCATGATAGTCAATCTGTACTGGTAGATGAAAACGGGAAGGCGTTCCCATTGCGGAATGAGGTATTTGATCAAGGATTGTATCCGATCATCGAAGCGCAGGAAGAACCGCCTCAATTAGATCCCACTGAGTCCAAACAGGCCTCGCTAGAGTTTGATTTAACTGGTCTCCAATTCGCGGAGAGCAAGCTGTCAGACGACGAAACTGGAAGGCTGCTGTCTCCTGAAATGGTTGCGGCTGTTTTATTGTTGGATGAACACACCCCGGATGGAGCAACCTTGTCCTATGACAATACATATGGTCTGTCATGGAAGGACAGGCGCGGTTGGGATGTGTATTTTGGAGAATTAAATGATATTGGAATGAAATTGCGAGTCTATGAAGCTATCTTTCAATATTTGAGAGAAGAAGATACTAAACCGGCGATGATCAGTGTGGAGTATGTTCATGCTCCGTACTATCGTCTGGAGGAGTAAAGAATGATATGAGAGATCAACAAGTGGATGATCAAGTCTTAGTCGGGATAGATGTAGGTACAACGAAGATATGCACTCTGGTTGCCCAGGTAGACTCTCCAGGGCAGATGCGTATTCTCGGGGTTGGGATTGAGCCATCTCAAGGACTACGAAAGGGTGTAGTTGTTGATCTTGATGCCACCGCTAAGGCAATTACCCGCTCGGTTGATAAGGCTGAACGGTCCTCTGGGCTTGAAATCACATCAGCATTGGTCAGTCTGGCTGGGTCAGGTGTATCATCAGTCAATAACGCAGGAGCCGTCGGGGTCGCACGAGGGGTGGTTCAGGGTGATGACGTCGCTAGGGCTGTAGACTCGGCTCGAGCAATATCCGTCCCACACAATCACGAGGTCGTTCATGTAATTCAACGAGGCTTTAAACTTGATGGTCAAGATGGCATTCGAGCGCCAATCGGGATGCATGCATATCGTCTTGAAGTAGAAACCCATATTATTACTTCGAGTGCCGCGAGTGTTGAAAATTTGCGTCAATGTATCCAAGAGACGGGTGTTGAAGTTTCACAATTTGTACTCAATCCGCTGGCTGCTGCCGAGGAGGCACTAACAGAGACTGAGCGGCAAATGGGCGCAGTAATCTGTGATGTGGGAGGTGGTACAACCGATCTAGCTGTTTATGTGGATGGGGATGTCTGGCATACAGCCGTTCTAGCAGTCGGGGGTAATCATATTACTTCTGACATAGCACAGGGAATGCGATTGCCGATGTCGTTGGCTGAGGAGATAAAACTTGGACATGGGCATTCATTGGAGAATGAAGTAGATGCTAATCAATATATCCCCGTCCGAACGTTCGGGGATCAGCAGTCGATCCAGATTGGTCATCGGGAACTCGCCCATATCGTTAACGCCCGCGTCGAAGAGATCTTCAGCATGGTTGTACAGGAGATCAAACGTTCCGGATATGATGGTCTTTTCCCGGCTGGTATGGTGCTCACCGGTGGCTCTAGTGCCTTGCCCGGCATCAGATCAGTAGCCAGTAAGGTCATGGGGCTTCCGGTGCGAATCGCACAGCCAAAGGATCTGGTTGGAATGACGGATAGTCTGTTTTCGCCAGCCTTCACAACCAGCGTAGGATTGTTGCGTTGGGCGGTTCTGATGGGTGAAGTGGCGCCTCAAAACGAGCGACCAAGATACCGCCATGGAATAAACGGAAACCGTATTGATTGGGAGTTTGCGAAAACCTGGATTAAACGTTTGCTTCCTTGATTTGTGACAGCAATACATATGGCAATTATTATGCAAAAAAAACCTGCCTTTGGAGACTAGTTGAAACAGAGTTTATAAATTGTCTGAAAAATATTGGATAGATAAATAAAATCTAAAAAGGTATTATATAAAAGAGGAGGAACATATGACAACTAGTATGAATCACCCCAACCAGATTGAATCCTTTGCCCGCATCAAAGTTGTGGGCGTCGGTGGCGGAGGCTGTAATGCTGTCGATCGTATGATTGAGGAAGGTCTCCAAGGTGTTGATTTTGTGGCTGTGAACACCGACGCTCAGGCATTGATGTTATCCCAGGCAATAACGCGCGTTCGTATAGGTGAGAAATTGACACGCGGCTTGGGTTCGGGGGGTGACCCCGAGATTGGCCGGAAGGCGACCGAAGAGTCGGCAGAGGAATTGTATGAGGTGCTCAAAGGTTCGGATATGGTCTTCATTACATCCGGCATGGGCGGCGGCACAGGCACTGGTGGAACTGCAGTAGTCGCCCAAATCGCCAAAGAGGTGGGTGCCTTGACCATTGGTGTGGTTACTAGACCGTTCACATTTGAGGGCGCGCGCAGGATCCAATCAGCAGAGACAGGTATCCATAAGCTGAAAGAACAAGCGGACACCTTGATCGTAATCCCGAACGATAGGCTGCTCCAAATTGTCGATAAGCGCGCAAACCTGCAACAGGCGTTTCGTATGGCTGATGATGTGCTGCGACAGGGCGTCCAAGGAATCTCTGAGCTGATCACTGTTCCTGGTTTGATAAACTTGGATTTTGCCGACGTGCGCACGATTATGTCAGAAGGTGGCGCCGCGTTAATGGCGGTTGGAATTGCAAAGGGTGAGGATGCCTCACGTGTTGCGGCTGAGCAATCAATATCAAGCCAATTGCTGGATATCACTATTGACGGTGCACGCGGTATCCTGTTCAACGTGACAGGAGGTCCCGATCTAACCCTCTTCGATGTCAACCAGGCTGCTTCAATCATTAAAGAAACAGCCCATCCGGATGTCAACCTTATTTTTGGCGCAGTAATCGATCCCAACATGAAAGATTCGGTGCGTATAACGGTCATTGCAACGGGTTTTGAGCGTCAAGGTATGCCTCACTTTATCGTTGAGAAGCCAGTCAGCGATACGTCAAGAGCCGGGAAAGAGGAATATAGGGCACGCGCTGCGCAACCGGTAAGTTCTGCGATCAAGAGTTTTCAACCGCGCGAATTGAACACTGAAGACCTGGATATTCCAGCATTCCTCCGAAAAGATCACTCAGTTCTGTAGCAACTTTATTAGATAAAGTTTGAGGTGTTAATGTAGTAATTGATGAACTTGTCAACAGTAATATCCCGAGATTGCATATGGTATTCCAATTGGCTTCAGATTTGGTGCACTTAATCTGAATGACCGCATCTTAGGAAAAATGTGTATTTCCTCCTCGCTCTGATTATGTTGGCAGTTCAAAAATTATGCGGTGGTCATATGATGAAAAGTAGAATGGTCGGCTGTCCCCACATTGCCTTCGCATGGGGAAGCGTATAACTGATGGGTCGGGTCTGGTGGATCCTCCAGACCTGGCGCGTTAGCGTGGTGTATGGTTCTGTAGCACCGGTCCTATCCAGAACCACAAACGTTCATCAAAAGCTTGATTAAATAGACGAAAAGGAAAAAATTTAAGGTGCGAACCCCTTGCCACTATCGCACTGTTGTGCTAAAATTTTGTTCCCTTACACCCATAGATGTGGGTTGTTTAATGAAATCCCCCTACCTGTGGCGGGTATATTTGTTCTAAAATATTCGGGGTTGTATGCTCTGTCCTTATTGTAATAACCAACGTTCGAGAGTAGTAGATACGTCGCATGATGCACGCGGCGGTATTCGCCGTCGGCGGGAATGTGAGAATTGTGGTCAACGCTACAGCACGTATGAACGCCCGATTTTAGCGACGCCCTTGGTCATTAAACAAGATGGCACACGAGAAAGCTTTGACCGTGATAAATTAATTCGCGGCATTCGGATTGCTTGTGCCAAGCGCCCAGTTTCTGCTGCTGATATCGAGCGCAAGGTTGGCGAAATAGAAGCCAAGCTCCAGGCGATGGGGCGAGCAGAGGTTTCCTCGCGTATTGTGGGTGACATGGTTATTGAAGGTCTTAAGAAACTGGATCAAATCGCCTATATTCGCTACGCAATTGTTTATCTGGGTCTAGATGATTTACAAGCGATAAGGAACGAGATTGATCGTTTGTTAGAAGGGTGATCTCGTTATCGCAACCCTATTTTTAAAATTTAAAGCAGGTGTGGCTTATCCGTATGGTTTTATTGTTATGGATGAGGAGAAGGCACAATGTTGCAGGAACTTAATATACAAACAGATGAAAATGGATTATTTTCTACTCCTCCTTTGCCTGTGAATTTCGACTCTGTTCAATTGTCCGAGAATGCCCGCCATGTACTGGCTCGGCGCTATATTCGACGTGGAAAAGATGGCGAGCCCGTAGAGCGTGTGGAAGAGATGTTTTGGAGAGTTGCCTACCATATTGCGGTGCATGAATCAAATTGGGAGAAAGAAGTCCTGCAAAGAGCGCGCCAGTTTTACGATCTGCTAATCACCAAACGTTTTTTCCCTAACTCGCCTACTTTCACTGGTGCTGGGACACCATTAGGACAGCTAGCAGCATGTTTCGTTTTACCAGTCAACGATGACATGGGACGAGATTCATCCGGGATTTTTCAGACGTTAAGAGACGCGGCATTGATACAACAAACAGGGGGAGGCAATGGATTTTCGTTCTCAAGGTTGCGACCGAAAGGCACAGTTGTAAAATCCTCCGCTGGACACGCAACCGGTCCAGTTGGTTTTCTTAAAGTTTATGATGTTGCATTTGGGGAGATTGCTCAGGGTGGTACAAGAAGGGGGGCTAACATGGCAGTACTGCGTGTTGATCACCCTGATATTGAGGAATTTATAACCTGCAAGGTAAACGAGAATTCGATTACTAATTTCAATATCTCAGTTGGAATAACTAACGCGTTTATGGAAGCTGTGATTGGGGACGAAATGTGGTCCTTGCGTTTCCCAGACATTAATGATCCGGGGTATATAGGTTTTAATGGCAACCTCGAGCAGGCTGAAGCTGCAGGAATCCCTATTAAGATTCATAATCGAGTTAAAGCTCGCGATTTATTTGAAGTGATCGTCAGGCAAGCATATCACAACGGTGAGCCTGGCGTTTTGTTCCTAGACGCTGCTAATCAGGATAATCCGGTGCCACATTTGTACCAATTAGAAGCGACTAATCCATGCGGGGAGCAATGGTTGGGACCTTATGAAAACTGCTGCCTGGGTTCGGTCAATCTTGCTCAGCATTTTGGACCTGATGGAACCGTGGACTGGCAGAAGCTGCGTGACAGTGTAAGGTTGAGTTCGATATTTTTAGACGATGTTGTAGAAGCAAACTCATATGTTCCTGCTGTCCCACAGCTTCGCGAGGCAGCCCGCCGTAATCGACGCATTGGCTTAGGCATCATGGGTCTTGGGGATTTGATGTACTTCATTGGGATTCGTTATGGGTCTGAGGAAGGGCAGGAGTTCGCTGCTCAAGTGATGGAGTTTGTCCGTTATCACGCGATGCTTACGAGTATAGAATTGGCAGAAACCAGGGGTCCCTTTCCTGCAATTCAAGGGAGCATATACGATCCACAGAGCTTGAAATGGCAACCTCCTCGTCCTTTGAAGGCGTACACACATGATTGGGGGCGACCAACTGTAGACTGGCAAAAAGTTGTGCAAGGAATCCAACAGCACGGCATTAGAAACGCAGCTCAAACCACAGTTGCACCTACTGGAACGATCGCAACTGTAGCAGGTTGTGAGGGTTATGGATGCGAGCCAGTCTTTGCATTGGCTTACAACCGTCACGTTGATGATAACGGCCGCGATCTGCAGCTCAGTTATTCAAGCCCACTTTTTGAGAAAGCGCTTGTTGAAGCCGGAGTCGAAGCTGAGTCACGCCAGAGCATTATTGGACAGGTATTGGAGCGAGGCACGTGTCGGGATATCCCAGAAGTTCCGGAACATATCCGACGCATCTTTGTGGTTTCTCAAGATATAGACGCGGAGGAACAAGTTCGCATGCAGGCTGCTCTACAGGCTTTTGTAGATAATTCACTTTCGAAGACGATAAACTTTCCTGCCAGCGCGACGGAAAACGATGTTGCACAGGTTTATCAATTGGCTTGGAAGTTGGGATGTAAAGGGCTAACAGTATATGTTACCGGTTCACGCCAAAATGTAGTCCTCGAAACACAAGCCACAGTCAAAGGTAAAAACCAACAAGCAGAGTCCACTCAAACTCCACAAGTAAGGGATTTAACAGTACTACCTGACATAAAGAAGCCTCGACCTCGCAGTTTAAAGGGTCAAACCTTTAATGTCAGCACGCCGCTTGGTAAAGCTTTCGTTACAATCAATATCAATGGGGACAATCAACCTTTTGAGGTATTCGTTAACACGGCTAAAGCCGGATCGGACACAGCAGCGGTATCTGAAGCCATCGGACGTTTGATTTCCTACATCCTTCGCCTATCGTCTCCGATTCCACCACGCGAACGATTGAAGGAAGTTTGGCGTCAATTATCGGGCATCGGTGGTGGACGCTCATTAGGATTTGGTCCCAACCGTGTTCGCTCACTACCGGATGGTGTTGCCAGGGTTATTGCCGAATATCTGGAGGCACCTCCTATGTACGAGCAAGAGGAGATAGGGGAAGACAATGATCCAGGACATGGCAACGGGGATAATCTGCGAAATGAAATTGCTTTATCATCGTCCCAAGAGTCTGGAGAATCGCAATCCTTCAAGATCGGGGATTTGTGCCCAGACTGTGGTCAGGCGGCAGTTGTCAACGAAGAGGGGTGCCGTAAATGTTATGCCTGTGGATTCAGCGAATGTTGACCGGAGGTAAAGAATGACAAAAAGAATGATCCTCGTCGCTGGAAATATTGGCGCTGGTAAAACTTCCCTCACAGAGCGGTTGGGGTCGCGTATGGGTTGGCAGACAGCTTTCGAATCGGTAGCCGAGAACCCATACTTGCCGGATTTCTATGCTGATATGAAGGCGTGGTCGTTTCATTTACAGGTATTTTTCCTCGGTCATCGTGCGGATCAGTACCTTGAAATTGTGAACTCTCCCCAATCTGCCATCCTGGACCGCAGTATTTATGAAGACGCTTACATATTTGCACGCGCCTTGAACCATTTGGGGAATTTGAATGAACGTGACTATTTCTCCTACCGGCGAGTCTTTGATCTGGTAGTATCCAATCTCCCCTCGCCTGATCTCATGATATACCTTAGAGCTCCTGTCAATGTATTAATGGAACGCATCCGGAAACGGGCACGCGATATCGAAAGCGGTATTACCGAAGAATACCTATCGTTGCTCGAATCATATTACGATGATTGGATGGTAACTTTTGACCTATGTCCAGTACTTACCATCCGCACAGATGACCTGGATTTCGTCCATAAGGCGCGCCATTTGGATATTGTAATGCAGCGAATTCAAGATACGTTGGCGGGTAAGGAAGAAGTAGTTTTCCTGAAAGACAAATGATGGATTAAATCGTAGTAAGTTTCCTTTCCTCACGACACAATAAATTGGTCTGAAGCGACCTTGTCGAAGTATAGCGGCGCTATTACTCAAAATTCAACGAAATCCGGGTGTGATGTGTCCGGATTTCTTCTTTTTATCCAGCTCAGAGATTGTGGAAGCATGGTTTTTACCAGGATTTTACAAACTGATCCATGCTCGTTTATCCCTCCAGGTTATCCTTTGGACAGTTGATAACCCACAAAAATTCATAGGCATCCGCGGGTGTTTTTAAAAATTGAAATGTTAGCTTATCAAAAATAGTAACGAAAACCTGGATGCCTGAAAATCTAATATGGAGGTAAAGTAATATGTTCAAGAAAATATACATCCCTGTTGTTATATCCGCTTTGGTGGCTCTGATCGCCGGAGTGTGGGTGAGCGATGAAGCTTTTGCTCTAGATCCAAGTTCGCGCAGACGCCCTCGGAAAGGTGCACATACAGTTGGACAGGTGACGTCAATCTCAAAAGATCAATTCACACTCCAGAAACCCAACGAAGACGAAAGCTCGTTCCTGGTGGATGAGCATACGATCTTTCGAGGACTCGACGACTCTGAACTTGAGTTTGAAGATTTGTCAACCGGTCAGTGGGTGCGGGTGACAGCAGTGCGCAACGAAGGTGGTGGGATGCTGGCGCGCCTAGTGGTCATCCTACCGGAAGATTTTAATCCTTCCGAACACGAGGGAGTGAGCGGTCGTATAAGCGATGTGGATACCAGAGTAGAAACTTTTACACTGCAGACACGTAATAGCGATGACGTGATCGTCACGGTGAACGAAGAGACCCGCTATTCTGGCGGTGTTGAAAACCTTAAGGATTTGCAGGACGGGATGCTTGCCTGGGCGGGTGTGAAGAAGTTGGATGATGGAAACCTGCTTGCGCTTGCTGTTAGAGCACGCTATCCGATCGTAAAGTTGACTGGCAGAATAAGCGAGGTTGACACATCAGCGGGTACATTTACATTGCTCACTCGGCGTGGTGATAAGGATGTGACGATTATTGTGACCAATGAAACAGGTTTCCGCAGCCGTGAAGGTTCTATAGAAACTCTAGCAGATTTAGAGCCTGATATGTAAGCATTCATCTCTGCGAAAACACCTGGTGGAGAGATTGATACTGAGCAGATTCCACCGCTTGAAGCGTTAATGGTTGCAGCCGCGGCACAGGATCAACTGCCCAAATACGATTGGCGAATAACCGGAGAAGTTGTTTCCGTGGACAATTCTACTTTCACTATAGAAACACCTAAAGGCAAACAATTCGCATTTTCGGTAACAGAGGATACGCATTTCCGCAGCCGTAATACTCAAGTTCAGAGTCTAGATGATTTGGAAGCCGGTATGAAAGTGTTGGTAGGCGTTGAGGATTTAGGCAGCGGTAAGTATCACGCCGGGTTGGTTATCGCTGGTCATCTGAAGTAGCAGCATGCTTTCGGTTTGATTGTGGGGATCTATACTGGTCAAATAAACCACTTACCAGCAAGCCGGTAGTAGAGATATGCGAAAAGCCTGGAATTCTAATTTTCAACGAATTCCAGGCTTTGTTGGTTAATAAAATATTCCGTGGAATGTGTATATCAAATCTAGTTACATCCCTGCTTGATGTATGATTTCCCTGATTGCACTGCAAACAAAATCAACCTGGGTCTCTTTCATTACACCTGAAAATGGTAGCGCTAGACTGCGATGTCCAAGGTCTTCAGTAACCGGGTAGTCACCCTCTTTATAACCGAATTGCTCAACCATATAGCGTTGAAGATGGATGGGAGCGAAATATGGTCTAGCAGGAATCCCACGTTTCTCAAGTTCGCTTACAACATAATCCCTGTCGACAGCAAGTGTCAAACGAATAACATAAACAAACCAGCTCATTCGAGATGTGGATTTTTCGACCTGTGGAGTCTCAACCTCGGGAATTTCAAACAATCTGTTCTCATACCAGGCGGCGACCTGTGACCGCTTTGCAAGCATCTCATCCAGCCTTGTTAACTGAACACGACCAAGCGCGGCGGACATTTCATCTAGCCGGTAGTTATACCCTAGATAAGAATGCTCTAGCCAGGTGTCGCCTGGAGCGCGTCCTTGGTTTCGCAATGCTAGCATTATGGAGGCCGCTCGATCGTCACTCGTTACGATAACACCGCCTTCTCCAGTGGTAATTTGCTTGTTGGGATAAAAACCGAATACGCCATAGTCACCAAGCGTACCGGCTTTCCTGCCCTTATACTCAGCCCCCAATGCTTCACAGGAATCTTCAATCACTTTAAGATTGTGTTCCTCGGCGATTTCGAGGATGGGATCCATATCTGAGGGCTGTCCGAATACATCCACCACGAGAATAGCTTTTAATCTCGCTTTATCGAATGTAACACTACTGGGTAGCCAATTTTCAGCAGCAGTGCCGCCGCTTGTTATGTCCTTTACAGCCTGGTTCACCTGACCAACGTTAATGTTGCCGGTCGTTGCTTCCACATCCACAAAGATCGGGACAGCTCGTTCAAAAAGCAGTACATTTGTAGAAGAGACGAATGAAAAGGGCGTCGTAATTACAATGTCACCTTCCGTAATTCCTGCCGCACGCACACACAAATGTAGACCAGCTGTGCCCGAATTAACTCCTATTGCAGAACGGCTGCCTGTGAAGTTGCAAAAGGCGGCTTCAAACGCCTCTAATTCCCTGCCCATGCTGAGATATGGGGTCTGGAGCACTGCGGATACAGCCTGGCGCTCAGCTTCCGTCAGGTCCGGAGAGGACATTGGTATAGTGAATTTTGGTGACAATTAATACTCCTCTAGGTCGTTATTCGTATTATTACTTAAAATGAGGCTTAGTCGGGCCAACTTGTTCCAGCTCGCACAATACCATTGTCCGGCACGTCCGTTTTTATTGTAGACCCGTTGCCAACCCTCGCCCCTTTACCGATTGTAACGTCCAGGTTTACGGTCACACCCATTCCGATCAACGTGCTTTTGCCTATGTGAACATTGCCTGCTAATATCGCTCCGGGTGAGATATTTGCATAATCATCCAATATACAACCATGTGAAACAATGGCACCGGTATTAACAATAGCGCCATAACCCACAAACGATTCGCTGCCGACATATACATGGGAGAAGATTTGGCAGCCACCTGATAGGGAGGCGCTTGGTTCAACGAATGCTGTTGGGTGTGCAACTGCAGGGCAGACGAAACCGGCTTCAGCTAATTGCTGGAAAATCTTCGTACGTATACTCATATCTCCAATACCCCCCACGGCATTGATAGCCTGGAGCACACCTTTTGTGTGCAGTTCATTAAGAATATCCCCCCCACCGAGGACTGGAAGACCCATAATAGTCTCGTCAGAATCTATCCCATCGTCCACAATCCCAACAATCTGGTAAATCCGCATAGCGCGCAGCAAATCTACTAACGCCTTCCCGTGACCGCCACCGCCGTAAACGATGATAGCCTGAGAGTCAAATGCTTTCTGGGGGAGTGAATATTCATCCATGGACAGCTCCTTGCGATAGGGATCGTGTGTGGGTTGTCGCCCTTTTAAGATATTGTGCACATCTTTTTCAGTTACTAACCGATTCTTAGGAAGTTCACCTAAATCCAAGCCGTGTTTGTTAGCCAGCCTGAGGGCTGGTTTAGTAACACGCAATCCGTCTGGAAGATCGTTTAGGGATTGGAGGAAAGCTTGATCTAGATCACCAGGTTCTATATTGACGTCCGTATCGTTAGGCGGAGTCCAGGTTGGAGATTCTGCAAGGTAGCAGAGTATGTTCCCGGCTAAAGTTGTGTCTCCCTGCTTGTAGCGCAGATTAACCACGAATCCATCCCTATCCGCCTCAATATCTGCAGCCGATTTCGTGGTTTCGATTGTGCAAAGAACATCGCCACTTGCAACCGGCTGTCCTTCGACAACATGAAGAGCGGTAATTGCAACTTCTTGCTCGTTTGGGTTAAGTAGAGGAATGAGTACAGCAAATTTTTCGTTCAATACAGTCAATCCAGGTCATTTTATTTTGAAAACCGAAAGTTTTTATACCATCTTTTGGGCTGCCTGTATTATATGCTCAATCCCGGGCAATACGGCTTCTTCGAGAGGACCGCTAGCTGGAATCGGCAGATTTAAGGCAGCAATACGTCGTGCGCTTAGCAGGCGAGAACCAAGGTTTTCAGCGGTTTGCGCGATTACTTCTGCTCCCCATCCGAGATTATGTGTGCCTTCTTCAACGACCAACAGCCGTCCAGTGCGCTTGGTCGATGAAAGGATCGCTCCCATATCGCAGGGAGATAATTGGGTGGGGTAGACCAGTTCGGTAAAGACTTCGTATTCGTAAGCCAGATTTAATGCAGCTTGATATGCGAATTCTGATATATACCCGTATGCTGCTATTGTTAATACTGGTGGAGGAGCATCTCGTAGCGAAAGCATGCAGGTCGGAGCATAGTTGTTCGAAAGATCCGCTATTGTGCCATTGTGCTTGGAATGATGGTAAAAATTCGGCTCCGGGGTTTGTTCGAAGAATTCAAACTCCGATAAGCGGTTGCTGTCATGTATTGTGTTCAAATAAAGCAATTTATTCTCGATGAACAGAACCGGATCATTGTCTTCAAAAATTGCTTTTGACAATAAATCGCCTGGATCGCTAAACGTATTGGGGGCGAGAACCCTCAGACCTGGTACACCGATAAAAAATTTTTCCATGGTTTGGCTATGAGTTGGACCATAACCCCGCCTGCCACCCATGGGAGTCCGGATTACGATTGGAACCCTAACCTGGTCGTTATACATCCAGCGGAATTTAGCGGCATGGTTTATTACTTGATCTGCGATCAGAGTGATGAAATCTCCAAACATTATCTCTACAACCGGAAGCAATCCGCGCAATGCCATTCCGGCGGCTATGCCTACTATACCAGCTTCGGATATTGGAGTTGTGATCACTCGGTCCGGGAATGAGTCCGATAGACCACGTGTTACTTTGAATGCACCCCCATAGGGATCCAGGATATCTTCTCCCATAATAACAACGCGTTCATCTGAAGCGAGTGCATTCTGCAGGGCGGCGTTGAGGGCGTATAAAACTGTTGGCATAGGAATTAAGGGATAAATTTAATGGGATAGGGGAAAATATAATAAAAAGGGACAATGAAATGGAACGAGTCTACTGTTCATACAGTCAAAGTTATTGATGGTTAATAGATCCGGTGAGAGCTTTACTTGCATCAGGGAGAGGATCCGCGAGAGCCTGATTGAATGCTTCTTGAATATACTTTTCAACTTTCAATTCAATAGCTTCTTTGTGGTTTGAATCCAATCGGTGGGCGTGAATAAGGATCGGATCACGCTCCACCCGTAATTGGTCGATTTCGTGCTTATCCCGTATATCATCTCCCTTTGAGTGGGGTCCAAAGCGGTACGTGTTCAGGATTAATGTGCGCGGCGATTTCAAAGACCGTACTTCCGCAATAAGTTCAGCGGCTACCGGCAGTATCTCTTTCACGTCACTAGAATCTAATTCGCGAACCATTATGTTAAACGCCTTGAAACGAGCCGAAATGTCTCCTGCGACTGCCATCTCAATTGGAGTGGTCTGTGCTATGCGGTTGTTTTCCAGGACGAATAAGATCGGAGCCTGCCATAAGGAAGCCATATTTAACGCTTCATAAACCACACCTTCACCCAGAGTGCCATCGCCCATGAAGGCGATCACGATTGCGTCACTGTATTTTCGTTTTTCAGCCAGAGCCATACCAGTAGCAATCGGGATGATTCCACCCTGTACGCCATTGGAGTAAAAATTTTGCCACTGTAAGTGTTGAGAGCCGCCGCGCCCGCCGCATACACCGGTTGTTTTTCCCATTAACTCGGCAAAAAGCGATCGAATATCTCCTCCATAAGCGAGGAAGTGCCCGTGACCGCGATGGTTGCTGAAGACTATGTCTCCTGAGTGGATGTCATCCAAAACCCCCACCGCGTTTGCTTCCTGACCGAGATAGGTGTGGGTGGTGCCAAAAAAAACGCCCTTTGGGAAGTTGTCCAGGACTGCTTCTTCAAAACGACGGATTCGTAACAAATCTTCGTAAAGTGTATTGTCGTCAGACATTGCGGTGAAGTATAGCATAAAACCTTGCTGGTCAATCTAGGCGTTAAAATCAAGCTGATGGTCTATTTATTCGTCGGGTTGCTCTTTACTCCCCATAAATTTCTCCGCAGTGGCATGACCCGGTTGGCTTATCCCTTCCCGTTTGAGGACCTTCCAGAATGTTATCCACAAGATATTAATATCGAGCCCCAGTGATCTGTGATCTACATACCACACATCGTATCGAAATTTGTCCTCCCAAGTAAGGATATTGCGTCCATTGACTTGCGCCCAACCGGTTATCCCGGGTAAGACTTCGTGCCGGCGGGCTTGTTCGGTTGTATAGCGATCGAGGTATTCCAGAAGCAGCGGACGCGGCCCAACCAGACTCATCTCGCCGCGTATAACGTTAAATAACTCGGGTAGTTCATCCAAACTTGTGACGCGCAGGAAGTGACCCAAGGGAGTTATCCGTTCATCGTCAGGAAGCAGGTTTCCATTGGCGTCACGCGTATCTAACATAGTGCGGAATTTTAAGTTACAGAATGGTTTACCCAAATAGCCAGGGCGAATCTGATGAAAAAGAATGGGTTTACCGTGAGTCATCCGGACGAGAATAGCGATGATGGCTAGAACGGGTGAGATAATCACCAAACCGATAGAGGTGAAAAGAAGGTCAAAAAAACGTTTGGAATATGGAATTCCATCAGGAAACATAATTATTGTTTTAGATTTATCCAGTGTTTGATAGTTATTAGAAACATTAGATTGATCAGTCAAATTGAATAATTATAGCAGTGCTCTTTACTGCCCAGTGCTCTTTACTGCCCAGTGCTCTTTACTGCCCAGCGGTCTCTACTGTCGGTCATTCCGTGTGGTGCGGAGAATCTCCTTTTGATGGATTTCTATGCGTTTCATTAGGGTTATATTTACTAGGTAGTACTGACCTGCTCACTTATTGGCACTAGTTTACGTTCACATTGTTTGACTGCAGAGCCAATAGCACGTTTACGAGCTCGTTTTGCCAATCTGGCAACGATTTATACGGCATCCATAGAGCTGTCTTTCCGATCCGCACTTTTGGACCAAGATCGGGCAGGGAGGCAGGGATTTCATCGCTGGGAAAGCGCATTACGAGCTGCCCGTTCTCTACGGTCAGAGAGGACATACCGTCTCGTTCACTTAGAAGTTTAATCTTTAATTGGTAAAAGAGGTTATGCACAGTTTCAGGAGGGGAACCAAAGCGGTCGTTAAATTCTTCTATAAGCGCTTCGACCTCTTCCAGTGTTCTCAGATCAGCCATCCGCCGGTATAGACCTAGACGAACATTTTTATCTGGAACATAATCGACAGGCAAACCTATAGCCATGGGCAGATCTACATTTACGAAACTAAAACTCGGGTAACCTGTTGAACTTAAGATTGGGGCAGGGATATCTTGTCCAAGGTGAAGACGCTTCACCGCCTCAGCAAGCAAGCGTGTATATAGATAGAACCCGACCGCTGCAACGTGCCCGTGCTGCCGGGTTCCAAGGATATCACCGGTTCCACGAATTTCGAGATCACGCATGGCAATTGAAAATCCTGCCCCTAGTTGGGTACTTTCAGCGATAGTTTCCAACCTTTGTCGACCTTCAGGAGTGGGAGTTTTTCTGTTGTGACGGAAGAAGTAAGCATAAGCTCTTTGCGCCCCCCTGCCAACACGGCCGCGTAGCTGGTATAGCTGTGCGAGTCCGAATGTATCAGCGCGGTCAACGATTAGTGTGTTCGCATTTGGAATGTCCAACCCTGATTCAATGATGGAAGTACTCAAGAGGACGTCAACTTCTCCTTCAGTAAACTGCTCCATCCTTTTGGATAATTCTAATTCAGGCATCTGTCCGTGGGCGATCGAAATATGGGCTTCAGGTACAAGATGATTCAGATGAGACTTCATCGCTCCAATTGTCTGAACTCTATTATGTACAAAGAAAACCTGACCGCCGCGTTCAAGCTCCCGCAAAATCGCCTGCCGTATCAAGCGAGTGGAGTATGGCCCAACATGAGTCACAATTGGCAGCCGTTCCTCAGGGGGGGTGTTAATCGTGGAGATATCACGGATTCCACTAAGTGCCAAATAAAGTGTGCGCGGGATGGGTGTTGCAGTGAGGGTGAGCACATCCACTTCGGTGCGCATTTTCTTTAGGGTTTCTTTATGAGTTACTCCAAATCGCTGTTCCTCATCTATAATAAGTAATCCCAAATCCTTAAATTCTACGTCCGATGAGAATAGGCGATGTGTACCAATCAGAATGTCGATTCTTCCACTCGAAAGGTGAGATAATATATCTCGCTGCTGTTGTGGTGTACGGAAACGCGATAGCATCTCTATTACGACCGGGAAGGCGGCAAGACGCTGTCTAAAAGTGTTGAAATGCTGTTGAGCCAATACAGTTGTGGGGACTAACACCGCGACTTGCTTGCCATCCAGCACGGCTTTAAATGCTGCCCTGAGTGCAACCTCGGTTTTTCCATAACCGACGTCGCCGCAAATCAGTCGATCCATCGGCTGATCGCTCTGCATATCATTCTTGACTTCAACCAGAGCACGGGTTTGGTCTTCGGTCTCGATGTACGGGAAACTGGCTTCCAGTTCTTGCTGCCAAGTGGTGTCTGGGTTGAACGAAAAACCCTGGACCATGCTGCGCTGTGCATAAAGAATTAGCAAATCCTTTGCCACTTCTTGAACCGCTTCTTTAACTCGCGTCCTGGTTTTTCTCCATTCGGTACCGCCCAGCCGGCTGGGTGTAGGAGAGCGTCTATTAGTACCAACGTAGCGTGTCAGACGGTCAGCTTGGTGGACTGGGACGTATAGTTGAGCTTCATTTGCATATTCAACACATAAGTACTCCCGCTCCAAACCATCCACATTACGCTGAACCAGTCCTACGAAGCGACCGATGCCATGATCTACGTGGACAACCCAATCGCCAGATAAAAAATCCGTATATCCTGCTTCGGGGGCTTCTACTATTGGGCGGGCGCGCCGGCGCAGTTCGGGTCGTCGCCAGCCGAATATTTCACCATCGGTCAGCAGGTGGACAGGGGAGCAACCCGGAGGGTTAAAAATCCAACCTTCTGTTAAACTGCCCTCAATAAAATCCAGGACACCATTTTCGGATTGGATTTTCTGTTCGCTCCAGAGTTCCTCCAGGCGAGCAGATTGCCGAGAAACGACAATCAGATGATCTCCGTTGGTAACGAGGTCCGAAAGATATTCCAATACATGTTTTAGATGCCCACCAAATCGTGGTCCAAGTGCGAAATTATCTGACAATAAGTAGATAGTCTGGTCTTGAAGTATGCTGTCCGATATTTTTAAATCAATTTCTGAGGGCGATGGAGTACCTAGAACTAGAGACTGATGAGTACTCAGTGAATCCTGGATCTCTGTCCATGTAAGGTATGGAATAGGAAAATGGTCAGGTAGAATTCCTTCCGCAATATTTTCTCGTCGAAGGTTTATTGCACCTTCCTCAACTTCGTTGATCGTGTCTTCGAATGCTTGCTTGTCATCGATGACTACCAGAGCATTATTGGACAGGTAGTCAAATATACTGGCTGCGTTCTTGTGGAGAACTGGTATGTGAAATTCGGAGTACTCATTCTCACTATCTGCGGATAGGAAATCTTCCGGGATGAGATATTCTCGAGCGCTGGTCACCAGGACAGGTTCGGAGCCATTTTTTTTTGGTTTAGAGGTTGTTCGCTGTGTCGTTGGATCAAAGCGGCGGGTGGTTTCGATCTCATCCCCAAAGAATTCCAGCCGCACAGGCTGGGATTCGGCTGGAGGCCAGAGGTCAAGAATCCCACCCCGGCGGGCAAATTGTCCGGGAGAAATCACGGCATTGACGCTTTCGTATCCCAAAGCCACGCAGGAGCGGACCAACCCTTCAAACTGGTAAATCTGTCCATCCTTGATAGTGAGTGTCGACTTCATGAAGTCACGTCTAGGCAAGGTGCGGGTCATGAGGGCGCGCACCGGGGCGATAATCAAAGGAGGGTTTTCAGGGACACGCGCCCCTGGGATATGGTATGCCGCAAGTGCTGTCAGCGAAAGTAAGCGATCGCGCCGAGTGGTCTCTCCCCAGGCAGCATCTTCATAAAAAAGTGGTGTTGGTTCGGGAAAATGCTGGTAATTCAGGCTTGGATACCATAAAGACAGCTCTTCAGCGAGCGTTAATGCCCGGTCTGTTCTATCAGTGAGCAGGAGAATTGGACGCTGCAGCTCTTTATAAATTGCTGCTAAAACAGGTAAACGGGCAGAACGGCGCAGACCCAATGCTGGCAGCGGTTCGCCTGCCTGGATTTTGGCAAAGAGTGCTTGAGCGGACTCAGCGACGCAATTAATGAGGGTGTCTAAATACATACAGTAGTGTTTCTCAAAGAACGGTTTCGTTATATTTATTCATCGCTGTCTCCAAACCTGCGGACACAAATACCAGGACCGCATCAACAGCTCGTTCCAGCGTTACTTCAAGGAATACATTTTCCTCTTTGGTGAAATTTTGTAGGACATGCACGGCCGCGTTTTTCCGTCCTGATGGGCGGCCAATTCCTAAGCGTAAACGGGGGAATTCGTTCGTACCAAGGCGTTCGATGATGGAAGCAACCCCTTTATGACCTCCAGCTCCCCCGTTCGGGCGAATCCGAATACTTTCGAGAGGCAGATCAACATCATCATAAATGATTAATAGGGACTCGAGAGGAATTTTGTAATATTTCACAAGTCGACTAACAGCCTGACCGGACAGGTTCATAAAAGTTTGAGGTTTGGCTAACAGCAGCCGCTTGTCCTGGTATTTTGCTTTTGTTAGCAAAGAGTTTGATTCAACGCGTGAAAAGGATTCTCCCAGACGGTCTGCCAGACAATCTAGAAGCAAAAACCCAACATTGTGGCGATTGTGCCTGAATTCTGCACCCGGGTTTCCTAACCCGACAATTAGAAGAGGAAGTTTCCTTTCATTGTCCACATTGTTTCTTAGAAACGGTAAGAACATAATAAGATTTTTCATTTTCGAATGTTAAGCTTAATAAGACGGCAATCGTTTAGTTTAACACGGAGCGAAATTTGGGTCAATATTACCTGTTATTATTTGTTATTATTACCTGTAATTATTATGTTATTTATCAGCGAAAATGACACCCCTTAACTGTTCAGCTAAAATGTCACCTTATTGGTGCGATGCAGTTGTGTTTCATCCCCGTGCTCAGACTACTTTATTGATATGTGCAGCGTTAATTCACTTACATGATGGAGGTTTGGCAGTAGGTGTATCATTCTTTCTGTAAATTCTAGTTTTCACCAAAAGTAGTAGGTCTGGTGTATCCTTTCGGAAGTCATCACACAATCAAAAGGAGTAACACCATGACCTACCAAAACAATTTTACCTTACCAGCAGAATTATT
>JAUWPO010000158.1 GCA_030611505.1 Chloroflexota bacterium | reverse complement strand
AGAAGTGTTCGTAAGCCGCGCTGATTTTCCCCCGATAAATCTCTTCGTGCAGCTTGGTTAATTCGCGCCCGACTGCAATCGTGCGATCACCTAATATCTCCTGCAAATCTTTAAACGCAGACAGCAGCCGGTGAGGAGTTTCCAGAAATATCAATGTGTAGGACAAATCTGCTACCTCAGACAATAAATTGCGGCGTTCTTTGGACTTTCTTGGTAAATATCCCAAATATAAAAAAGCATCGCTTGGCAATCCTGACGCAACTAATGCGGCTAAAGGAGCGCTGGGACCAGGAATGGGACTGACATCATATCCAGCCTCCAAGACCGCCTTCACCAGTTCATAACCGGGATCGTTCAATACAGGGGTTCCGGCATCGGAAACCAAAGCCACATCCCCCTGGGATAACGCCGTTAACACCTTATCCAATTTTCGTAATTTATTGTGCTCGTGATAGCTGATAACCTGGTTTTTTATGTGGTAGTGATCGAGCAGTTTACGCGTACGGCGGGTATCTTCTGCAGCGATCAAACCTGCCTGACCGAGCACTCGCAGACCTCGCGCGCTGATGTCTTCCAGGTTACCGATTGGCGTCGAGACCAGATATAGAGTACCCACTATGATCAGGGCTGCGCCCAGGTAAGGATTTGCACAGTCAACTCGCCGGTGTCCGTATCAAGTAATGACAGTCGCAGCCATCCAGGCAGTCCCTGGTTTGTGCTGTAGCAGATGTAGGTGCCTTTCATCCCATCTAAAATTTCCTCTGGCGAATTGCTTAAAGATGCAGTCTGGCAGTCATCGATTGTTGGCTCACTCCCGCCATATTTTACGATTTGAGCGCCGCCTGAAGGGGTAAGGAAGAGCTTATCCTGAGCATCAAGCGAATACTTCAAGTCTACATCCACATTGTTGAGCTGGTTGCTGTCCAAATCCAGACCATCATCGGGCATCAAAGAGGCTGTCCCGCTGACCTGGATATCAGGTCCTGGGGTATTTGTGGGTCCAATCACGGTAGGCGTCAGCGTGGAGGATCCGGCGACAATGATTCGTACCCAAAAGGCAGAACCTCCGCTGGGACCGATTCCGAACCATTCCCCGGAAGCATTTTGCAACTTCCAATTTCCCTGGTAAGTTCCTGCAACCTGTGGTGCGATCATATCCACTGGAAGATCAACACTCGCTCTTGGGGCAATATTCGCAGTAAGAGGCACACTTGCCGGTGCATCCATCGCATCTCCAGAGAATAAAGCGGCGGAATAACTAGACGTCCAGTTGCACGTTCCCACATTCTGAAGACGCCAGATCTTGGTGAAAGATTCACCCGGCTGCATCTGTGTATCATCAGGTATAGTGACATCAATGGGAACGCCAGCGGCAGCTATATCACAATTAGGTACTGGAGAAGCTGCGCTGGTAGGCTGCCCAGGTGTAACGGTAACCGTTCCAGGGGTGATAGACGGTATTTGGGTTGCCGTTCTTATTTCGGTTGGCGTAGATGTATCAGTCACCGACGGCGTTTGGGCAATAGCTTGGGTCAGGCGCGCCTCCACCGTCTGGTATGCCTGGGTGACATTCAGGTTCGGTGCTTCATCCGAACTCGCCCACGGCAGCTTGCAGCCTGCTAATCCTGAAATTGTAAACATCCCAACGATGAGGTATATGATTTTAGAGGATTTATACATAGCAAATATCCTTGGTCTATTGACCAAATCTGGCAGCTATCATTTTGTGTAATTAAACACTACTTATATACCACCATATTTTACTGTTGGCGGTTAAGAAACTCCGAAGATACGATTTTATTATGCTTAAATGAGCAAATTTTATTACAGAATATGAAACTGCTTCAAGGAAGATCGGTTATTTTCGAAGACTGCTGAATAGCTTCATCTCTAGGCATGATTAGCTTGATTCTTCCAGCAAGTTTACGTCGTGGGAGCATCAAACGCCTGCCGCATTGTGTACATTCGAGACCAATATCCGCACCCAGCCGGTATACCTTCCACTCATAATTACCGCATGGATGGGGTTTGCGTAATCGCACAACATCATCGATCTGCAATTCCGGCAACATGGGGCGCATTATAACATGGTGGAACTACTTATATCCGGCACAATCTGAATTCAGACCCGGGATGGTATAATTGCAAACCCTGGAGCTATTAATATGGTATTCAACCTTGACCCGGCTACGTTGATAGCGCGGGTATTAGTTTTAATCGTTGCTTTTACAATCCACGAATTCGCGCACGCCTGGTCTGCAACCCAATTTGGAGATGACACTCCCCGTCTCAATGGTCGATTAACCCTTAACCCACTTGCCCATCTGGACCCAGTTGGGTCTATGGTCTTATTGCTCGCCGGATTCGGATGGGCTAAACCGGTTCCTGTCAATCCGTACATACTGCAGCGGCGCTCTCCATCCGCCTATATGTGGGTGGCATTAGCTGGCCCACTCTCTAATCTCATGCTCGCCATATTAGCTGCACTGCTATTCCGCTTTGAGTTTGCCTCCATCTATGAAGCATTTGCGCCCAGCAGCGGCATTTTTCCCAACTTATCAAGAATAGTCATTGAGTTTGTATCTATCAACCTGATCTTGATGGTATTCAACCTCATCCCGTTGGCACCACTTGATGGCGAAAAAGTCCTGTCCTACCTCGCTCCGCCGAGTTTATCAGGTATGTTGGACATCATCCGCCCGTACGGTCCATTAATCTTGATTACACTTGTTTTTGTTGGTCCGATGATTGGATTGAATATCTTCGGGTGGATCATAGGTACTGCCGTCAATACATTAACAGTGTTTCTAGTGGGTTTATAGATGCAGATCCTTTACCGGGGTCGCCAGACCTGGAATATAGTCACCGCTATACCGGAAAAGGATGATATCGATCAGGTTAGAAAAATCCTTTCACCAGACTTAATGTCCCTTTTTTTGTGCTTACAACCGGGCGAACAGGAACACAGCTTTTGGGTTTATAATCAACTACTCCAAAGCGGAGAAACGAACCATGATCTGCTGGTGGCTGCACTGCTGCACGATGTGGGTAAAAGTCTTCATCCACTGCGTCTTTGGGAACGGATAGTAATTGTGCTGGGAAAAACATTTTCTCCGCAGGCAGTAAAAGCCTGGGGACAGGGCGAGCCGCATGGGCTCCTGCGACCGTTCGTCATCTCTTAGAAACATCCGGACTGGGGAGCGGAAATGGCCTCCCGGGCAGGCGCCTCCCAATTAACCGTCTCGATCATCCGCCGCCACCAAGAACCGCAAAACATTAACCCAAATGAACAATCTGGAGAAAATCTTAGTGTAACGACGAAACATCTGATGGAAAGACAACTACTACAGCGCTTGCAACGAGCTGATAATAAAACCTGAGGAGTACTTATGACAATTCAAATTTCCATAATTGGATTGGGTCAAATCGGGGCATCCATAGGATTAGCTCTGTCCGACAAGCAGGATGAATTACACCGGGTAGGGCACGACCTCGAGCTGGATATCGCTCGCCGGGCGGAAAAAATGGGGGCAGTGGATCAGGTCGCTATTAACCTGCCCTCTGGAGTACGAGATGCCAACGTGGTCATTCTTTCGCTTCCAGTAGATCAAATCCGTGAAACGATGGAGATCATCGCCCCGGAATTAAAAGAAGATGCAGTCGTTATGGATACTGCTCCAATAAACGAGGTAATGCTGGACTGGTCAGCGGAAATACTTCCAACCCGCTGTCATTACATCAGTCTGACACCTGTAATAAATCCTGCATATTTATTCACAAATGCTTCGGGACTGGAAGCAGCTCATTCTGATCTTTTCCAAAACGGGTTAATGGCAATCGTTGTTTCTCCGAGCGCAAATTCGGATGCCGTAAAATTGGCAGCAGACCTGACACACATCTTAGGAGCATCGCCATTATTTGTCGATCCGGCAGAGATAGACGGTCTGATGGCTGCCACGCACATACTGCCGCAGCTACTCGCGGCATCGCTGCTCAACATTACAGTTGACCAACCTGGCTGGAACGAGTGCCGCAAAGTGACAGGCAGGGCATACACAGAAGCAACCAGCCCGATTGTTCACCTCGACGGCTCATTATCCCTAACTGAGTCCGTGCTCAACAACAAAGAGAATACTCTGCGAGTCCTGGATAACACCATTGCTGCCCTGCAGAAACTTCGGTTGGACATTGAAAGCCAGGATAGTGACGCTCTTGAAAAGTATCTGGAGCGGGCTTATGAAGGACGCCAAGCATGGTGGCAGGAACGTCAATCCGGCGATTGGCTCAGATTGGAAGGTTCACCAGCCGTAGAATATCCTTCCTCTCCGGGTATTTTCGGTCGCTTACTTGGACTTGGTCGCCGGACGAAACCGAAGGAATAGTTGTTAACGGATTTCTTATGCAAGGTACCAATCAGAAACCCTTTTGAAAGGGCTACAACTAAATCATACGAGGTGAAAATGTCTTCAAAACTCCAGTATATCCAAGATGAGCTACAGAACCTTAAAGACAGTGGTCTTTACAATCGCATCCGGACACTCAGTTCACCTCAAGGAGCATGGCTGATCGTGGACGGAAAACGCACATTAAACTTCTGCTCCAATAATTACCTGGGGCTTGCCAACCATCCACACGTGATTCAGGCGGCTCGAGAAGCAGTTGAAAAATATGGGGTTGGTCCGGCTGCTGTGCGCACGATAGCTGGCACAATGGAGATTCACCTGGAGTTGGAGCAAAGGATGGCGGCTTTTAAGGGTGTGGAAGACGCGATAACATTCCAATCCGGCTTTAATGCTAATCTAGCAGCAATCCCAGCCTTAGTAGGCAAAGATGATGTCATCTTCTCAGACGAACTTAATCACGCCAGCATTATCGACGGCTGCCGGTTGTCCAGGGCGCGCGTCGTTCGCTATAATCACTGCGATCTCATCGATCTGAGTAGAGTGTTAAAAGAACAGCGCGCTGATTTCCCGCACGCGCTGGTGATTACGGACGGCGTATTCAGCATGGATGGTGACATCGCTCCGCTGGATGAAATCTACGCCGCAATACAGGATTATGACGCTGTCCTGATGGTGGACGATGCGCATGGTGAGGGCGTCCTCGGTCGCGGCGGACGCGGTATTGTCGATCACTTCGACCTGCACGGCAAGGTCGATATTGAGGTTGGCACGTTATCTAAAGCATTCGGTGTGGTGGGAGG
>JAUWPO010000047.1 GCA_030611505.1 Chloroflexota bacterium | reverse complement strand
AGGACGATCAGAAGCGGCCAAAGATAGTTCATCAAATTGGCTTCTACGGCGGGTGCGAACTTGAAGGACGAAAAGTATAGAAAGTGATACCCGAAGATACCACCGATCCCAACTGCCAGAGTTATCCATGGAACCCGCCATGAGCGGAAGTTGAATGAGCTGAGTAAACCGCTGACCGTCAGCGCAATTGCGACCACCAGGAGGGGTGGCAGGTGGTTCAGGCGCGCTCCCAGAAGAGCCAGGAAGCTCCACAAGAGGATGGTTGTCAGTGCCAGAAGCGTAGCTGTGGGTGACATTAAGGCGCGGATGGGTATATCTGCCAGCCGCGCTGGAGTGCAATTTCTTCCAGGCTGGTATCAGGATACACTGCAACTGGATTGCCCACCATTTCCAGCATTGGTAGATCGGCGATGGAATCGGCATATGCGAAGCTTGACGCGAAGTCAACACTCAAGCCTTTATCCTGCAGATATTCCTTTGTCAGGCTTGACTTGTATTTGTCTGTGCATACTGGTCTCATGCTTCGCCCGGTATAGCGCCCATCTTTAACCTCAAAACGGGTGCCGACCACGTGCTCTGTTCCCAGCTCCTGACCGGTTCTCCGAAGCAGCGGCAACGGTCCGGATGAGACCAGAAGGACCAGGTCGCCGTTCTTGAGATGTTGGTCCAGAATGGTGCGCGTATCGTCTCGCCAGAACTTGTCAATGTATTCAATGGTGTAGTCCCAGACTTGACGGGCTGCTTCAATTGTATAGCCGCGCACGTACCATGCCATGTCGGCAGACCATGCTCCCCGGAATCTGCTCTCGGAGATCAACCCCAGCCGCCGCAGGAAGTATAACGGGAGATGGTAACCCATATACGCCAAATGGGTGCCCCGGCGCAGACCATTCGCGCGGAAGTATTCCAAAAACCCCCTCCACGTACGCCCGCTTGTTAAAGTGCCATCGACATCAAAAAAGGCTGCTTTCCCGGATCTTTTATCGTTCTCAGGCAAAGTGATGTAGTGCGGCGGATCGTTTTTCATCTGAAAGTCCTATTTGATCCCAATAACGGAAGCGAATTTACGCACCGCCGCCAGGTGCTCAGCGGGTGTGAAGAAACCACTTCCCATTGTGTTAAAGGACATGTGGGTCGCTCCAATGGTTTGCCATTCCCGGATCGTCCTCGTCCATGTATTGGGGTCCCCGTTTCCATAGGGGAGGCGGAATTCAATCCCAATTTCCTCCCTGCTTCGTCCTGCTTCTTCGAGATACTTGTGTATTGCCTCCAGAGATGGTAATGCGTCGGTGGCTGCCTTGTAGTTCGGCATCCAACCGTCGCCTGACCGAGCGATGCGCTTGAGTACTGCTTCAGCGTTCCCGCCGAACCAGATGGGGATCGGCTGCTGTACCGGAAGCGGGTTCAGCCCTGCATCCTCAATTGTGTGCCAGCCACCGTTGAAGTCCACCAGCGGTTTAGTCCACAACAGGCGCAGCAGTTCAACCTGCTCCTCGATGCGCTGGCCGCGATCGCGAAAGTTCTCGTTCAGGGCGCTGTACTCGACTTGATTCCAACCTACCCCAATTCCCAACCGCAGGCGTCCGCCGCTGAATATGTCCAGGGTGGCGGCTTGTTTGGCAACCAGAGCGGTCTGGCGCTGGGGCAGGATGAGGATACAGGTAGCAAAGCCCAGTTCACTTGTGACGGCGCTCATGAAGCTGAACAGCAGGAACGGCGATTGGAATGGATGCTCGTATGTATACGGTCCTGTTATTCTGTCAGGGCGTTTTGGGTTGACTCCCAGGACGTGTTCGTATGCCGATACGTGCGATAAGCCCAACCCTTCGACCGTTTGGGCGTAATCGCGGATGGCAGATGGGTCATTCCCGTACTCTGTTTGTGGATATACTGCTCCGAATTTCATATTTTTATCCTAAATCCTTTAGCTGGTGCTTGATTTTGCGTGCTGTCTGTTGATAATTATCTAACTTGTCACGTTCTTTTTGGACGACGGGCTGTGGTGCTTTTTCAACAAATTGACTGGCAAGAAGTACCTCCAGACGGTCGATTTGCGACTGGACTTCGTTCAGATCCTTCTCTAAACGGGCGCGTTCCTCCTTAATATCCACCAGACCAGCCAGCGGCAGGTAGATTTCCACAGGACCGACGACCAGGGCGATATGATCTTCCGGTTTGCTTTCGATAGACTCGAAAATTGAAAGCGCATCTGGATCGATGCTGCTGAGGGCAGCGATGGCGCTTGCTTGCTGGCGGAGCACATCCGCGGCGCGGGATGATACCAGGATGGCGGGAATGCGCATCCCTGGTTTGACATCTTTTTCGGAGCGCAGATTGCGGATGGCGCGCACAACATCCTGTACAAGTGTGAAATCGGTGACCTTTTTTGCCTCCCAGCCCTCTTCGGGACGCGGTTCGGGCCAGGGAGCGATTATGAGCGCTTCGGGCCAGCCAGCCAGGCGGTTTTTAAGTGCTGAACCCTGAGAAGCCTTTTTCAAGTGACCCCAAAGCTCTTCCGTTATAAAGGGAGCGAATGGATGCAGCAGGCGCAGGCTGATATCAAATACGAGCCCGAGTCCGGAAGCGGTGTAGAAAGCCCTGTCACCGCCCTGGTTGAGCTGCAATTTGGAAATTTCGATATACCAGTCTGCGAAGTCGCCCCAAATAAATTCGTATATCTGGCGCCCGGCTTCACCGTACTGGTAATTCTGGAACAAGCGCTCAACATCGCGCACGAGAGACTGCAGGCGAGCCCAGATCCAGGAATCGGCCAGCGTCCAATCAGGATCACCGGCTGGTCCCTCCTCAGGCAGGGATGAGATGGCTCCGATCACAAATCGACCGGCGTTCCAAATCTTGTTAGCGAAATTTCGGTTAGCCAGTACTTTTTCCAAACTGAGGTTCATGTCATTGCCAGGGGTTGATCCGACTAATAACGTGAACCGCAAAGCGTCGGTGCCCATTTCGTCCATGACCTCCAGGGGATCGATCACGTTGCCGTATGTTTTGCTCATCTTTTTACCGTTACCGTCGCGGAACAAACCATGCAGGTAAACTGTGTGGAATGGGATCTGTCCGGTAAATTCCAACCCGGACATGATCATGCGCGCCACCCAGAAGAAGAGGATATCATAGCCGGTCTCCATCATCGAGGTGGGGTAGAAGTAATTTAGATCTGGAGTTTCATCGGGCCAACCCAAGGTTGAGAAAGGCCACAACCACGAAGAGAACCAGGTGTCCAGCACGTCGGGGTCCTGTTCCAAATTCGAACTGCCACAATGGCTGCAGTTTGTTGGGTCCTGGCGGGAGACATTCATCTCCCTGCAATCTGCACAATACCAGACAGGTATGCGGTGGCCCCACCATAGCTGGCGCGAGATGCACCAATCCTCGATATTCTCCATCCAATTGTAGTAGACTTTTGTAAAGTGTTCGGGTACGATGCGGATGCTGCCATCGCGCACTACTTCCAGGGCGGCCTCGGCAAGGGGCTTAATTCTTACAAACCATTGGGTGGAGACCATCGGTTCAATAATCTCTCCGCCGCGCTGTGAGCGGGGCACATTCAGCATATAGGGTTCTTCCTTGATGACCAGCCCGGCGGTTCGCATGTCGTCCCACATATTTTGGCGCGCTTCAAAGCGATCCTGCCCGGCGTAAGGACCGCCGTGCTGGTTGACCTTGGCAGTTTCATCTAAAACAGAAATCAGCTCTAAACTATGCCGTTCCCCGATGAGGTAGTCGTTCGGGTCGTGCCCGGGTGTGATTTTGAGTGCACCGGTGCCGAATTCGCGATCGACGTATTCATCGGCGATGACCGGGATCACTCGCCCTAAGATTGGAACAACCACATTCCTACCCACATATTTCTGGTAGCGCGAGTCTTCAGGGTGCACCGCTACCCCAGTATCTCCCAGGATCGTTTCGGGACGCGTGGTTGCGACCGGTATATATTCCTCCTGGGAGTCTGACAGCATGTATTTGAAATAGTACATCGTGCCTGGCTCTTCGGAATACTCCACTTCGAGGTCGGATACGGCGGTTTTCAGTCCCGGTGACCAATTGATCAAGCGTGGTCCGCGGTAGATCAATCCCTTTTTGTACAAATGGACAAACGCCTCCCGGACGGCTTTGGATAGACCATCGTCAAAGGTGAAGCGCTCGCGATCCCAATCGCAGGAAGCGCCAAGGCGGCGGATTTGCTGGGTGATGATGCCGCCGTATTTCTCCTTCCAAGCCCAGGTGCGGCGTAAGAACTCTTGGCGTCCAATGTCCTCACGGGTTAAGCCCTCTTCCGCCAGAGATTTTTCAATCTGGAGTTGGGTGGCGATTCCGGCATGATCTGTGCCGGGCACCCACAGAGTGGGGACGCCTTTCATGCGCTGGTAGCGGATCATCAGGTCTTCCATGGAGACAAACATGGCATGACCAAGGTGCAGCTCGCCGGTAACGTTGGGAGGCGGGATTGAGATCACATACGGCTTTTTGGTTGGGTCAAAGCCCGGCTCGTTAGGGTCGTTGGAGGGTTTGAAGAAACCGCTCTTCTGCCACCATTCGTAAATCCTCTTTTCGGTTCCTTTAAAATCATATGATTTGGCAAGGGTGTGTTCTGTCATATTTATCTCCGTTATGGGTATTTATATCTCGGTTCTCGTTCTTGAATGATTATTCCAGATACTCAAATATGTCAATGATTTTGGTGATCCTTATAAACACAATTCTCCACGCAAAATGACGACCGCACCTCCACCGACTTTGACTGTCTCGATATCAGCTCGCGACCCTAACACTTCAACAGTTGCTTGACCGGGTCGCTCCATCCAGTGACCCTGTTCGGCGATGAATTTTGGTTCTTCGATCAATTCGTAGCGCCACATGTAAGCAGCCATTCCGCCTGTCGCAGAACCTGTGAATGGGTCTTCCAGGACGTCGGGAGGGGCGCCCAGGTGGCGTGCAAAAGTAAGACCGGCATCTGTGGCTCCCTGTAAACAGAAAAAGTGCGGGCTGGAGAAATCCGCCCTATTACGCAGTTCCTGGTAAGCTAAGAAATCCAGCCGTGCTTTTTGTAAGGCATCCAAAGATCGCAGCGGGACCATCAACTGAGGAGTGCCGGTGCTCACAGTCTGGACCGGAACGTTGGGCAGCAGGTCGTTGAAGTCAAGCCCAAAGACAGGCAGAACCTCAACCGGATCATACGTATCCATAAACCGGGGTTTCTTTTGGGTCATAACGATGTGGCGGACATGTCCACCCCGTGAAATTATTTCAACGGGGATTGGACCAACCTGTAATTCGAGGCTGATGGTTGTGGATGGTCCGGTCAACGGCAACCGTCCCGAGTCAACCAGGGCGAAAGTTGCAGCAATTGTGGGATGACCGGCGAGTGGTATCTCCTCGGCAGGGGTAAAGTAGCGCACACCGAAATCTGCGATATTCGATCGACGGACAAAAGCAGTTTCGGACAGGTTCATCTCGCGCGCGATCGCTTGCATGGTAGTCTCATCCATATCGTCCGTGTCGAACAAGATGGCGCATGGATTGCCGCACAGGGGTTGGTTTGTGAAGGCGTCTACCTGCATGAATGGATAAACTGGCATTTTGGCTCTCCGGATTAATTCAAAATTCTTGACCAGTAATCGGGTGATCACTCATTACCTGCAACACAAAACCCTTTCATCCTCAAGAGGACGAAAGGGCAATCCTTCCGCGGTACCACCTCAATTCACCGGATGTAAGAAACCGGTGCACTCGCTACCCCGACAGGCAGGAACAATTTCATGCCGATCAAGGCTTCGCTGTATCGGGCTAACCCGTGCCGGTCTAATCTGATCAAACTATTAGGTTTGCCATTTCTTCGGCATTTGATCCGGGCGACATTCGGCAAAGTAAGTCTGAGGCGGCTTCCAGCCTGCGGCCGGTCCTTCTCTGGTCAGGTAACCTTTACCTACTCCTCTCGGAAGGGTATATTTAGTTATTTTCTTGGTCACCCACTATCGAGTGACATTATTGCCGGGATTATACCCTTTATCTTAGTAGATGTCACTACTACTTGAGCAATTATTAAACAGTCAGCAGCCTGAAATATTAATGTTTCTTGCTTTTGGAATAAATTTGTGCTATCCTATAATATGTCCTCATGATTAATTAGGAAAAACCTATTTAATCTTGGTTTGGGGGTCAAATTTCACTTCGAAGGTTGGGATATCCTCATGATCCTGCGTGAACGAATAGCAGATAACGTTTATTTATTTCAAAGCGATATTTACGCCCAAGTTAATGCCGGTGCAGTGATTGGACCGGAATGGGCAGTGATTATCGATACGTTGGCTCTACCTGAAGAGACGCTGGTAATCCGCGATTTTATTGAGCAAGAAATCAATGTCCCCATCCGATATGTCATTAACACTCATAGCCATGCTGACCACGCCTGGGGTAATTGCTTATTCCATGGCGCGATCATTATAGCTCATGCCTTGTGTCGCGAATTTCTGGATACGACAGGACGAGATTCGCTGCAGGAGATTCAAGCGAGAGATATTTCCTTCAAAAAAATAAAGATAGTTTTACCGCAGATGACGTTCGAAGAGGGGGAGATCAACCTCCAAGTTGGCAAAAAAACATTGACGATATTCTCACTGCCGGGTTCCAGCGCGGACAATGTAGCGATCCTGATTAAAGAAGATCGTGTGCTGTTTGCTGGGGATGCAGCCATGCCAATACCTTACATTGTAGATGGTGATTTGGAAGAACTGATAGTCTCGCTAAAAAAAATCGGCAAGATTGGATTAGAGAATATTATCCAGGGGCACGGCGATATCGTGCTGCGCGGGGAGGTTGAAAAATTAGTACTAGAAAACCTGGCATATCTGGCGAGCATACGCAAGGTGGTCCGCAAGTCAGCTCGCAGGAAGTACCCCCGTGAAGTTTTAGATGTATCCAACGTAGAGGACTGCGGCAAGAGCAGGGTTTTGCTCGGCGGGTTGGCACCTGAGCTGCACCATCGAAATCTGCTGGCATTGTATCGACAATTATACGGAAAACCACCAAGTGCCCCCGGGGAAGATGATTTCTACAGTGTTTGAAAAGGAAGGATAATTAATCCTTCATGATCAGCCATGAACAGGGGGGAAATCTTGGGTCACATTGTAATAATCAACCCCACTTCCCGGACTGTGTCATTGTGAATGAGGAAGCCGCGGCAGTTCCACGCTCCACTGCGGGCTGACCAGATAAGGTGTATCGTATCTGGATAGTATGCTTCCTTAATGTCGATGGGAGATGGCACTTCAGGTCCGTGGGGATGAGAATGGTATATGGCGACCAGTTCTAATCCACCTGCTTCCATTTCATTAAAGGCGTTCAATTGTTCGTGGGGATCAATCTGGTATCGAATTGAACTGTGTAGAATGTTTGTGGTTGGAATCAAGCTTACAGCCTGAAATGAACCTTTTTTGGTCCTGCCGCTGACCAGCCCACAAGCTTCAAGGGGTGCATCCCGGGCTGCGTGCTCTTGCATGCTTTCCCAGATTTTTGAGGGGATAAAAAACTTTGAGATCTTCGAATTGCTGGTAGTGTCCATATCACATCGTAAATCATCCTTCGCTTTTTTGGGCGCAATATGAGCATCTCAGTGGAACAGGATCGCCGTTCCCCATATGAGCAGCAGCACTACGACGGGTTCGATAACAGATTGACGAGGCGTTTCACCTTCAGCAATATTGCCGAGAAAACTTGTCAGGCTGTATGCGGGTCCCAAGAGTACCAATCCGAAAGCAGCCGGGGAAATCGGCCAGTAATGCAGCGCGGCCGCAAATTGTCCAACAACCAATGTTATAACACCGGCATTGGCAAACTGCCATTTACCAGGAATCCTCAGCCATAGTGCTCGCAGGCTGACCAGACCTGCTGCCATCGATAGGGCGGGCACGATCATCCATAAACGGGTGCCCGTGATTCGAAGAGCTATTGCCAGTGCAAGGAACAGCGCAAAAGAAACGGCTGTCAAGCCAATGGTAGCGGAGGTATAGCGCACATCTTCAGGATCGACTGCTACGTATTCAGCTACCAGAACAAGCATTAACAGCGCCCCCCCGAGGGCAAAGCCCAGCCACCACAAGAGGCTGGGTGGGATTTGATAAAGAGGAAACCCGATGACCAGGGCGGTGAGGGCGGGCAGCAGCCAGTGTCCGACTGTGCGTTCTGACCCCAGCTCGGGATGGTCGCACAGGAGCTGGTGCGAACCAGTGGCGGTCAAACCGGCTACCAATAGGGCTACTACTGTATGCACATTTAGCTGCACGGAAAGGTAAATGCCCGGTAATTGAAACCCCACTTGACGTGCCGGGATATGGATATAGCTTGCCAGAGCGTACGCCAACAATATCGAGGCCGCCAGGATGCTGAGGCGTTCAGCGTCAGGTAGATAGCGATGCCGTACTGGCTGGTTCATAACCGGATTGTACCTGTCGATTGAAGAACTGCCAAGCAGGACTACAGCAGGACTACATAAAGAGGCGGATTCGGTTCTTATAATCCATTCGGGGACAGTTTCTCCTCATCTACTGGTAGAATGGAGGACAAATTAGCGCCGGTTAGAGGTGATCATGCGTATCGGAATGATGGCTGATTTATACAAACCACACGTCAGCGGAGTGACCAATTATATCGCTTTAAACAAGCGTTATTTGGAATCCGAAGGACACGAGGTTTACGTTTTCACTTTTGGGGACGAATACTACCAGGAGGATGAGCCGAATGTTATTCGCTCTCCTGGACTGCCGATCTCAGACACGGGGATGCATTTCAGCCTAAGATACACACGCGCAGCCCGCCGGACGCTGCGTACAATGGACGTCGCTCATGTCCACCACCCTTTTATCAGCGGGTCAATTGCGCTGCGTTACTGCAGAGCCGACCGCACCCCGATTATATTCACCAACCATACCCGCTACGACTTGTATGCCAAGGCGTACTTACCACTCCTGGTGGATATGATTGGTGTGGCAGCATTAAAAGCCTATCTGCTTTCATTTTGCCGGTCATGCGATCTGGTTGTTTCACCTTCTGCAGGGATGAAAGATGTTCTCAAGGATATGGGTATTGACGTCCCGATCGATGTAGTGCCGAACGGGGTCGATATCAAGCCATTCTTGGACCCTATCGAACCCCTGGAGCGAGCAGAATTCGGCTTCCAGGCGCAGGATGTAATCCTGGTGTATATGGGTCGTCTCGGACCGGAAAAGAACCTGTCCTTCCTGCTGCGATCTTTTGCAGGAATTGCGCAGGCATACGACAATGTGCAGTTGATGTTGATCGGTGTTGGACCCACAAAGGCTGACTTACAGGATCAGGTTAAGTATATGGGCATCGAAGGGCGGGTGAGGTTCACAGGATTGGTCCCGTATGACCAGATGCCTCGTTACCTGGCTATCGGAGACGCTTTTGTAACTGCTTCGATTACGGAAGTGCACCCGCTGTCGGTGATCGAGGCTATGGCTGCCGGATTACCCGTACTTGGAATCGATTCTCCAGGGATTGGAGACACAATCCAGGATGGTGTTACTGGTTATTTGATCCCTAAAGAGGACCTGGCCGCCTATACTGCCCAAATGGTGCGTTTGGTTGTGGACCAGAAACAACGTGAGCAGATGAGTGGAGAGGCTCGCAAGAGCGTCACGTCTTACGCTATAGAGAATACGACCCAAATGATGTTGGAGCGCTATCAAAGGGTGATCGAGGATGTGTCTCACCGCAAGCGCAGTTTGCGCTACAGACTGGGGCATTTGTTTTCTGGATCGCAGAAATGAAAACATCCAGACAGGTGTTGGGAAGCTGGGGTGAGAGCCTGGCAGCAGACTATCTAAGTCAGCGCGGTTATAAGATCCTGGAGCGTAATGTGCGCACCCCGTATGGGGAGATTGACCTGGTGGCGCGCCAGGATATCGAGAAGAGTTCACAATCTCGCCCGTATGCACGAGCCAGCGAGGGGGTGATCGTCTTTGTGGAGGTAAAGACACGCAGCTCGACGACTTACGGTCTGCCCGAACAATCTATCACGGCACGCAAGCGTGATCATATGATCGCGTCAGCTCAGGCATATCTCCAGGATCACCCCAAGTTGGGCGACGATTGGCGGGTGGACGTGATCGCTATCCATCGCGAGAGTCCTAAGAATCCTCCAGTCATCACACATTTCGAGAATGCGTTGGCAGGTATCGCCCCGGGTGATTAAGGAATCAGGAGCTGTGAGGGAGCAGATTCCACTGGTAGTCATTCTTGGACCCACAGCGGTTGGAAAGAGTGAGGTAGCAATCCAGTTAGGTGAGCGCCTGGGGGGCGAAATCGTATCAGCAGATACTCGCTTGTTTTACAGAGGCATGAACATCGGCACAGCCAAACCATCTCCTGAAGAGCGATCGTGTGTGCCGCATCACTTGATTGACATCGCGGATCCGGATGAGATCTGGAGCCTGGCACAATATAAGAAGGAAGCCCTGCGCGTAATTGAGGGAATTCACGCTCGACGGCGTCTTCCATTCCTGGTAGGGGGGAGCGGGCAATATATATGGGCTGTCGTACGCGGGTGGGATGTCCCTGAAGTGGCGCCCAATTTACCTCTGCGGCATGCTCTTGAGCAGTGGTCGCATGATATTGGTAAGGACGGTCTGCATCAGCGTCTGATCAGATTGGATCCACAAGCTGCTGCCAGGATTGATGCGCGCAATCTGCGGCGCACAATCCGTGCCCTGGAGGTGATATTGACAACCGGGAAACGTTTTTCGGAGCAGCGCACCCATAGTCCTCCTCTTTACAACACATTGATACTCGGTCTGAGGCGGCCTCGCCCCGAGCTGTATGAGCGCATCGACGCACGTATTGATGCCATGTTCCAGGCGGGGTTGGTCGATGAAGTTCAGGGTCTGCTGGAAAGCGGCTATTCGCCCGATCTGCCGCCGCTTTCTGCCATAGGCTACCGGGAGGTCATCGCCTATATTCAGGGGAGCATAACCCTGGAAGGTGCAAAGGTGCAAATGAGGCGCCTCACACGCACTTATGTACGCCGCCAGGCGAACTGGTTCAAACCGCATGACCCCCAAATACGCTGGTTTCGTGTGAGTCCCAGTACAGTGGACGAGATGGAAGCAGTTGTTACAGGCTGGATCTCATAATCCGTTCGCGTTGTAAAGACCAGTGACGAAATTATGATGCAAGACAAGCATGACTTGAGGGGCAAAGATGAGCCTTATTTCAAGGCCAGTTGAAAAATGAGGGCTGTAAATAGAAAAATAATTGACATTCTACCAATAATTCTCTATAATATAGGAAGCCTAGCTTTAGGTCGAGAATCCCTATTCATCACAATTAAATACTATCCTGGAGGCGGAAATGAACGAGCAACCCTGGTTCAAGCAGTACGACGAAGGCGTACCGCAGACTATCGATTATCCCGAGAGTACGTTAATCCAATTGTTCGAAGATTCGGCCGAGAAGTATCCTGATTCAACCTGTACGATATTTAAAGGGGCCAAGATCAGTTATCGAGAGATGAACTCGATTACTGATCGATTGGCAGCCGGTCTGGGAGAGCTGGGCGTCAAGAAGGGGGACCGGGTTGGAATCCTGATGCCCAATACACCCCAATTTATCATGGCTTATTTTGCAATCTTAAAGGCTGGTGGGGTTGTTGTTGCGACCAACCCGTTGTACAAAGAGCGCGAGATCATCCACCAGGTCAACGACGCAGGCATAGAAGTGATGCTCGCTATGAGCAATTACTACGAAATCGTGAAGAAGGTGCAGCCAGAGACTAAAATTAAAACCATAGTTGTGACGAACATCAAGGAAACCCTACCGTCGATTCTGGCATTCCTGTTCGGGCTGACGAAAGAGAAGAAGGGTGGATTCCGCGTCGATCTGGTTGAGGGGGATGTGTGGATGAAGGACATTATTGAGAACTATAAACCTGAAGACCGCCCGGATGTAGAAGTTGGTCCTGATGACGTAGCGATCTTTCAATACAGCGGCGGTACGACCGGTATCCCCAAAGGTGCGATTGGTTTGCACCGCAACCTGGTCGCCAACTCGTTCCAAATCCGATCGTGGCTGCCCGCCGGGAAGATGGGTGAAGAGGTTTTTTTGATGGCAATCCCGCTATTCCATGTTTACGGTATGGTCGCCGGAATGTGCTATGCTGTCAATACAGCATCTTCAATGGTGATGATCCCCAACCCGCGCGACCTGAAGGATGTGCTGGACAGTATCCAGAAATTCAAAGCCAGCATATACCCCGGAGTGCCGGCCATGTACAACGCCATCAATAACAATCCAGATGTACTGGCAGGCAAGTACGACCTGAGCACTATCACAGCTTGTATTTCCGGTTCGGCGCCATTGATGCACGAAACCAAGGTGAAATTCGAGCAACTGACGGGCGGTAAGCTGGTGGAGGGTTACGGTTTATCGGAATCACCAACTGCCACACATTGTAATCCTGTCGATGGAAAGAATCCACCCGGTTCAATTGGACTGCCATTTCCTGACACCGAAGCCCGCATCATCAGTTTGGAAGACGAAGAGACGGTGCTCCCGGTTGGCGAGAACGGCGAGCTGGTCATCAAAGGACCGATGGTGTTCAAGGGCTATCACAACATGCCGACTGAAACAAAGAACGCGCTGCGCGATGGCTGGCTGTACACCGGTGATATCGCCCACATGGACGAGGAAGGCTACTTCTACATTATCGACCGCAAGAAGGAGCTGATCAAGCCGAGTGGTTACCAGGTATGGCCGCGTGAAGTGGAAGAAGTGATCACCGAAAACCCGAAAGTGCTTGAAGTTGGGGTTGCTGGCATCCCAGACCCGAACCGCGGTGAGACCGTCAAAGCCTGGGTGGTTCTTAAGGAAGGTGAGTCAGCAACTGAGGATGAGATAGTCGCCTGGTGCAAGGAACGCATGGCGCCCTTCAAGGTCCCGACCCAGGTTGAGTTCCGGGACGAGCTTCCCAAGACCACCGTGGGCAAAATCCTGCGCCGTGTCTTAGTGGATGAGCACATGCAAGGTGAGGAGCAGGCTGCCGAGAAATAACCTAAATAATTAATCCGCTATTCTGCGCGAATTTAAGCCAATAAAAAATATTAGTGTAATTTCGTGTAAATTCGCGGACTATGTTCTTTTCGTTGACGCTGATAGGCGTGCGTGGTAGAATTTCGACGCTTTGCGAAGGCTGTATTTCGCCCCCATCGTCTAGCGGTCTAGGACGTAGCCCTCTCAAGGCTGAAACGGGGGTTCGATTCCCCCTGGGGGCACAAAATTATAAGGAACCGCCAACAGTTAATGCTGGGCGGTTCTTTGCGTTAATTTGATTTGAGGGACGAGATAAAGGGGCAGAATTACCAATTGATTAAAAGGATGTTTCGGGTTAAAAACGCCGAGTGCCTGAAACTCTCGTTAGACGCACAATTTTAAAGTAATAAACGATGGCTAATGACGAAAGTTCAGGTATGGTATCCAAAATAACACTGATGGGTCAAGAAGCACTCATTCCAATTTCAAGACCGAAATAATCTTGACGACAATATCAATAGTGGTATCATGTAGTTATGGCGAAGGTTGAATCAATCCTAATAAAAATGCGGCACAATCCCAAAGGGATAAGTTTTCAGGACCTTTGCAAGGTATGCGATTTCTATTTTGGGGAGGCACGACAGATCGGGAGTAGTCATAGTATTTATAAAACCCCCTGACAGGGAGACCCACGAGTCAATATTCAAAACGACAAAGGAAAGGCAAAAGCATACCAGGTAAGACAAGTAGTGAAATCAATAGAACGCCTGGAGGCACAAAAAGATGATGAGAAATGACCGATATACCTACCGAGTAACATGGTCGGAGGAAGATAACGAGTATGTCGGAGAATGTGTTGAATTTCCAAGCCTAAGTTGGTTAGTTTCAGAACCAGAAGAAGCTATGCAAGGCATTCGTCAAGTGGTAGCAGATGTGGTGGCCGACTTAGAAGCGAATGGAGAAATTGTACCTGAACCTATTGCTCTAAAACGATATAGCGGTAAGTTTATGGTACGAATTCCGCCGGATTTGCATCGACGTTTGGCGCTTGAAGCTGCGGAAGCTGGGATAAGCCTGAATCGACTTGCAAGCGATAAGTTGAGCCGATTAGAAGTATTAAAGCAATAACTCAATCGATTCCGCGTATAGGATGTCTTCGATACTCTGAGGGTCGTCAGCCGTGAACTTTTACCGCTGGAGATGTATGTACAAATCGTTAATCAGAGATTTCAAGAAGCGTTAGATGCGCTGGAGAAGGAATAGTGGCAAACAACAGGTGGGTGAAGCCGCCTAACAACCGCTGGTGTACCCTGAAAGCTATCTATTGCTTACCGGTGAACGTCCGATCCTGGTAACGATTTTGCTTGCCTGCAACCCGGAGTCCATCCTTCCAATCTCGCGATAATAGTGCTTGACGCTTAGCGAGTTGCGCTATATACTTATCATCGTATGATACGGTCATTCAAAAGCAAAGAAACTGAAAAGATATTTACACGCTTGCGTTCTCGAAAATTACCTCAAGATATTCAACAGGTATCCTACCGTAAACTTCGTATGTTGAATAATGCCCTAAATATAAATGATTTGCGTATCCCACCAGCTAACCGGTTAGAAAAACTGTCAGGAGATAGAAAAGGACAATACAGCATTCGTATCAATCACCAATGGAGAATTTGCTTTAAATGGAGTGACGGAGATGTGCATAACGTTGAGATAACAGATTACCATTGAATAGTAGGAAGAAAAGAAGGTGAGTGAAAAATGACAGAAGAAAAGCTAAATCCGATACATCCTGGTGAAGTATTATTGGAAGAATTTCTAAAGCCAATGGAATTGAGTCAACATCGTTTGGCTTTGAGTATTGGTGTAGATGCCCGCCGAATCAATGAAATTGTATTGGGCAAGCGTCGCGTAACAGCAGATACTGCATTACGTTTATCGCGGTTCTTTGGAATCTCTCCACAGTTTTGGATGGGTTTACAAAGTGATTATGATATGGATATTGCCGAAGACAGTTTGGGTGACCGCTTGGATATTGAAGTACGGAAGTATGCATACACAGGATGAATCGCAACCTAACCCTGTTTGGTGTGCCCTGAAAGCTATCGTCTGCTAACCGGTGAAAGTCCTGTC
>JAUWPO010000071.1 GCA_030611505.1 Chloroflexota bacterium | reverse complement strand
TGGAAGGTGAATTCCTCCAACAGGGATGTCTTTCCCCGACCCGGTCCACCGGTGACGAAAACAACGTGACCTTCACCGTCTACAGCTCTGGCTAAAGAGGCGTGCAGTCTTTCAAGTTCACGCTCACGAGCCACGAAGGGGGGTCTTTCTGCTGGCTCAAACTTTGCTTCCATTTCCAGATAGGCAGGAATTTGTGCTTCAATTTCAACCACCGGCGTGGGTCTGGTGGCTGGGGCGGAGGTCTTAAATTCTCCCGATTGGATTTGCTCAAACAACCCGGTTGTCTCTTTCTCAGGTGTCACCCCCAATTCTTTTTCAAGCAGCTTACCCCATTTTTCGTAATGCGCAAGCGCGGCAGAACGCTGGTTAGAATAAGCCAGCAAAAGTATCATTTTGCGATGTGCAGCCTCATCCAGAGGCTCAAGCCTGACCAATTGCCTGGCAAATGTAAGCCCGACATCCCAATGACCTTCTGTCAAGGCTGCGTCCAACAATTTGTGTAAGGCGGCGACCACGATGATGTGCAATCTCGCCCTTTCCTCCATCACCCACTGTTCGAATTGGGCAGCACCGCGCAAGTAGAAGCTGCCCAAAAAGTCGCCTTGATATAGGGAGACGGCAGCCTCTGGTTGTCCAGCCGCCAGGTTCTCTTCCAGAGCGGCAGTATCCAGCCAAATATCAGCCGCCTGGTTGAGTGTGACCGTGTCCCTAGTAATGGTGATGTATTTTCCAAGGTGCTTACGCAGGCTGGAGAGCACAACGCGCAAATTTGACAAAGACCTGCTCTGGGAACGCTCTTCCCACAGCAGTTCGGCCAACTTCTCCCGTGATTGTGGCTTTCCGGTGCAGGCCAAATAAACCAGCAGTGCTTCCGCTTTGCGTGAAGCAAAACCAGTTACCCGCTCGTCGCCGATATTGATGGACAGTCCCCCAAAAGAGGTGATCTTCAATTTTTCGCTCACAGCTACTTCCCCCTCGTCATCCATCGTCCGCTCCCGCGTCACAAACGCTGGCCCCGGTTCTGTGACCACTTCATCCTCCAGAATCACCGCTGGGCGAACCGCTCTTGGCTCATCCAGTCGGTCAGGCGGCAGTGCCTCCAGGGATTTTAATGGGGAAAACTGTGAAGGCAGGTCCTTGATCACCAGTTGTCGAATGCGCTCCAGAGAGATCATATCCTTCAATCGGTGCCGACCCAAATCCAGCAGGCTCACTCCTTCCGGCAGTTCATCCCGAACCAGTGCAGCTGTTGTCTCCGAAAGCAGCACCTGTCCTCCATGCCCCACATGAGTGATCCTCGCAGCTCGGTGCACGTCCATCCCTACATAGCCTTCATCTTCCACCCACGGTTCACCAGTGTGCAGGCCCATGCGCACTCGAATTGCTACCTCCTCCGACCACTGGTGTTGTGCCAGCGCTCTCTGAGCCTCCACCACCGCTGCCACTGCATCCGTGGCACGGGGGAAAGCTACGAAAAAACTATCCCCCTGGGTACTCACCTCATAACCATTCCAGTTGGCGAAGGCTTCTCGCAAGATCCGGCGCTGGTCGGACAGCAAGGTCGCATAACTGTTTCGCAAGCGACCCAATAATTGCGTCGAACCTTCGATGTCAGTGAACAGGAAGGTGATTGTCCCTTCAGGGAGATCAGGGAAAGGCAGCTTAGGATTCATCTCTATCACTCATGTCCACAACTCCAAAACTAAGAGGACAAAGAAATAATTGAATATTTTGGTTGATCTCGAATTGGGATGAGGGAGTTGCCCATCTCATATTGCTAGGCATCAGAGTTTATCCGATACAACTCCGGTTGCTATGGTGGGTACAACCTTATAAGCAATTGTCTGTTTTCATTATACATCATACAGGTAGGATATAAAATTGATTACTACATAAATTCTCAACTGTAATCAGGTGTAGTCGGGTCTCTCACTTCATTGAGGACATTATGTACATCAACTCTCTAAGAAGGTGTGGGCTCTAAGCGGATTGGCGCCCGTCCTGAACCGAAGCTCTTGGGTGTTGTGCTGGCACTTCCAATGAAGACAGACTGCAATTCCTTTCTTTTAATCCCAGCAGATAAAAAGATCTTATGATAAACATTCAAACTCAAAATACATCAAAATGTTGGATGCAAGATTTATTATTGATTTCCAGCCCACTTTAATCGTGCTACTTCTTTGTTCATCTCCCGGATACGGTGTGACATACTCTGAACAATACGATAAGCTAACGAAGGGTCTTCATGGACTCTGCGCAAAAAATTCCTCTTATCCACAGTCAACAACCTTGCTTGACCTGAAGCGCGAACAGTCGCTGAACGGACTTCATTCTCGAAGATAGCCATCTCCCCGACAATTTCCCCTTCGCCCAATAATTCTAATCGTATCTCCTGCCCCTCTTTTTCAACGAACACCTCGACCTGCCCTTCTTGGATGATGTACATACAGTTTCCTACCTCACCTTGGTAAATAATTACCTCGCCATCCTGATAAACTCTACCGAGTGCGCCTTCGGTCATTTCATTCTCCTTAGCAGTTTACGACGTTATGGAAATTAAGAACTAGAAAGCTCTGGTAAATATTAAAGACCTACTCCCGTCCCAAAGAAGAAGCGATGTTCTTTAGGAAACCACTCAGAAATGCGGGGTGCAGTGTGCTCAAGAATATATCACGGTAAGGAGCACTTCCCGTGAACATATCCCACAGCACTGTGCTCATGCACCGCTTCGAGCCCTTCAAATCCTGTTCTTCAATGGTCATTTTCAAGAGGCCTCGCCGCGCGAAGCGGTATTTTTGAATCTGACTGGTGAAAAAAAAGCTCAGTTTCCCTATTGCGTTATCCGAGTTGATCGTTTTACAGGCTGGCATATAATACTGCCTGAAATCATCAATGGATATTCCCTGGAAGATCGCAGTCGAGGCAGCAGCCTTTGCAGTACGGTACGCTGCACCTATGCCATCTTTGTAAAGCCTGGTCACGCCGCAATCACCGATGAATACTATGCGGTCGCTATAAGGCTGTTGGGCACCCTTGACATTTATTCGGGGAAAGCACCAGCATGAACGCTTTTCTGCCTGCCATCCCAAAGGCATGGTCGCCCTCACCTCAGGGGAATCTAGGAAGGCTTTGACCAGGTCATCATCGATATTTTCTCCGAGCATACAGACCGTAGCATAATCCCCTTTAGGGATGATCGCAGCAAATTCCAATCGAGGGATGTTGAGTAAGAAGACGTGCATTGAGCTACCCAAATACTTCTCGATGGTCTCACTCCCCAAGTAATATTCACATATAAAAGTCTTGGTAGTTTCTGGTGAGTGATATCCAATATCAAGCCCATTAAACAAGTTCAATACTGGGGAATTCACGCCTACAGCTACGGCGAGCATGTCGTATGTCCGAGATGATCCGTGACGAGTTTTTATTCGCGGTCGTCCCTGATTAAAACTAACAGTGGTCACGCGCTCGTTGATCAAGTTAGCGCCCTTAGCTGTGGCTAATTTCTGCAGATAACCATCAAAGCTCTCCCATTTGATCTCCTTGATATCTCGAGGTCCAGATCCCCGCGTGACGGCACCGATCCGTTTCTCCTTAAGTGGTGTCTCAATACGCACATCACCTACATCCATGTGCATGTAATAAGAATCGATCCCCCTCTGCACCACCGTAGGCGGTAGGTTGATCCCATCAGCAGCCAGGGTCTGAACCAGTGTCTCGGAGACGATTCCGCCACACATATTACAACCTTTAGGTGCAGTGTGAGAAAAATCTCGCGGCTCATAGATATCCACGTAGATGTCTAATCCAAGCCGTTCAGCCATATCCAGAAGATAGTAGCTGAAAAATGAACCGGCAGGACCACTGCCAACAACAGCTATCTTCGAACCGTTGTCCAGAACAAGCCGCTTCCTTTTCTCATCTTGTTCTGGAAAGTCATTGTAAGAGATCCTTGGGGAATCCAATTTGCCTCCTTATTGACCGTCCATGAAACGGGAAAAATGAAAGAACCTGAACATGTTCCATTTTAAATGACATGGTGATACTATTTTATACCAAAAATGGGCTGGTGAAATGCCAGCCCGGTGATTGGTTCACCGTCTTGTTTTATTGACAATCCCCCAAGAGCAGTTATTTCGAGTTTATCACCCATAGATATCTTAGCGGTGCGCGTCTAAATAAGGTCTGGGATGGGGCAAATTAGAACTGTGTAGGCTGCGGTGAGACGCCATTCTAGCGCTGCAATCACTGGTTCCTATTCGCTCGCAAAGTAAAGCGTAATGCTGATAATTGATACAAACCCAGTTTGTGATTCTGCGATGAAGCGCCGTGACGATGAACTGCGATGAAGGGCTGCCAGAAAACTTGATAGTTTTATCACATAGCTTGAAATTCACATAACTTACAATGAACTTATTGTAACACCTGCGAATGCTACCACGTAGGCGATTGGATAAACCCAGATCATATACTTATCGATCTTTATGCCTAGTTCACCCTTGCCAGCGATTTCTAGCCTTTTTAAAACCACGTTGTATGCCAGGGTGAGCACGCTGATAGCAAAAGTGGTGATCAAGAGCTTATCCAAAAAAGTTAGATACCCCAAGTGCGGCAGATCGCTGGAGATGGTGAAATTGAAGGCGATGAACAGCAGCAGGTTTCCAGCAGTAACATCGATCCGTTTGCCGTAATCTTTCAGGAAGAAGGTTATCCACGCAACGATAATAATCAGGAGCAGGGGGATGAATATGCGCACAATATAGAAAGTGAGCGAACGTTCAGCCTCAAAGTGAAGACTAAATCGGGAATTTGTATCGACTGTTGTGATGCTGGTTTTAGTATTAATAACGTTCCACTCTTCTTCGCCCAATTGATCACCCATCCCGCTGTATCCATCCAGGTCAGAATAGATCAAGAATTCCTCCGGGTAAAGCGAAAGGACGTGTACGTTAAACTGTTGTGTGTCGAACGGGAATCTACTGAATTCAAAATCGGGAGCCTGAAAGGTGGTTGTGAAGCGCTCAAAATATTTTGCCCGCCCATCCGGAAAAACGACCACGACTTTGTTTTGTATCCAACGGTTGCCCTGCTGGTTAGTCAAAGAAAAGTCAGGCCATTTCCCTTCCGTTTGCTTGATGAAATCGTCAAAACCCTTTTCGGTGAATGTTTTAAAAGCGCAATCACAGCTGTCTGGACTGAAAGCCAGGGATGGGTCCTGCCATTCAAATTGCAGGTCGGCAACCACGGTGTAATTTTCTGCCTTCTGGTCGATATCAGTTATCTGGTCAATTTTGACGCCGATCTTGACATCCAGGGGTTGTTTTATAATGGTTTGGTCTGTGTTTCCCGCCTCGCCGCTGAGCACTTCGGGTTCGTTGATGCCGACCAACAAACGGTAATTCCCCTCTGTCCTACCTTCACCCTCGCAGCAACTTTCAACACGCAATTTATAATTGGTTTCCTTTTCCTCGAATATGTAACTCAAACTACCGCTGGTCTTTTCCCCGAAGACGTTGCCGCTGCGGATCGGTTTATCCCCGTAATCCCTCAGTGTTAGGATTGGTTTGAGATCACCGGATGTGGCTTCGATATAGGCGTATAGCGTCTCACCGGCATTTATGGTGTCAAGGAAGTAAAAAGTTGCAGGATTATCGCTGCTTAGTGCGCCTGTGATCTCTTGAACAACGACGCCTGCTTGTGAGGCTTCCTGGTGCAGGACGGCAATCTCATCGCCGGTTGGTTTCACGGCCTCTGTTATGGCCTTGGGCTCGTTTATTCCAAGGGTTAGCGTGTAGTCGCCGGAGGAAAAACTCCCTGGCGAATTCGACACTACAAGCAAATATTCCCCTTCAGCCGGAACTTCGAATCTGAAGGCGGCGTCGTATCCTTCTCCACTGTCGTCGTCCCAGGTCAGGAAGAGTTCGTCGGCAATTTCTGGGATGGCCTCCAGCGGATCGCGCCCCTCTTCAATCGCAAAAAGGAGTTTTTCTTCGTAAGCCGCTCCCAGTGTTTCGGCACCGATACGGGCGTCAGCCAGGGCAGCCAAAGGATCCAGGTTTCCCGCCGTTCCTTCAAGGTATACATAGAGCGTATCACCTGGATGGAGATTCTTTATAGAATAAAGATGACGTTCATCTAACGAAAGCTGGTCGTTAATCACCTGGACAGCACGTTTCCCTTGTGCAAAAGCCGGGTTCAACCCCATAACCAGTGTCAGTGCAAGCAATAACGGGATGACTGCCAGAACTGCTTTTGGCAGTTTGTTGATAATTTGATTTGGTTTGTATGTACGCATAATTTTCAATTAACCCCTGTCCCTGTGCCAGAATTTTTATTAAATTTCAATATAAATTATAACATCAGGAAACGGATTTCACATTCCTAGTTTCATAGTCGGGTCAATGTAAATTCTGTGATTTCGGGCGGACAGTTGTACCGGAACGGCACGCTGATATTGCCGATTCCTCTGTTGGTGTAAAGCCACATATCGTTGACTTTATAGAGACCGTAGTCGTACTTTTTTCCGAGGTAGGGTAATACAAGCGCCCCAAAACCAGGAATACGGACCTGACCGCCGTGTGAGTGCCCCGAGAGCTGCAAGGCAACCCTCCCGTCCAATGAATATACATCGGCCAGGTCCGGCTCGTGAACGAGTAGAAACACCGGGGTTTCAGAGGGCGCATTTTCCAGGGCGGTTTCCAGGTCCGCTTCACCGCTCCAACCGTCGTCCAGACCGGCTAAGTAGAAATTTCCTTTCCCGCTGGTTATCGCCACACCTTGATTTTCTAGAATTGGCAGGCGCGATTCTCTGAGACCTTTCTTCACGACATTCACGTTGGTCCAGATATCGTGGTTGCCGATGACCGTGTACACGCCCTGTGTGGCGTTCAGGTTGGACAGGATGGGAGCCAGCACAAAAATGGCTTCTACATCCCGCCACACGTAGTCGCCTGTCAGGACGATTAAATCCGGTTTGATGCTGTTGGTGATTTCTACTGCCTGGCGAATGAGGTCTGGTTGGGTGTATGGATAGAGATGGAAATCGGTGAGTTGGGCAATCGTGAATCCTTCCAGTGCAGGATGGAGGTGTCTAACCGGGATCGTTATCCGTTCAAGGGATGGTCGCCCTGATTCGTCCTTGATACGAAGTAAGACCGTCGACGCCAGGAAACTACCACCCACAGCCAGACCGCTGATTTTTAGGAAATCTCGTCTGTTCAAGTCTGCCATAGTTAACATTTTAAATGCGCTGTGTTTTGACTGGAATTGTCACCATTGTATCAAATAATTTTCCTCGAGTGACGCCATTTACTTGACTGGTGTTATCCACGCCCTGTAATGTACCTGTGTGTTAAATTTTTAGTTGTATCTCCTCAATACAGAAAGGATTTCCCCCACCCATTTGTTTTCCCCTATTTTTGTGCGCTCAAATTCCTGCATTTGCAGGAAATTGAGCACCTCTCCGCGTTCCGGCATGTCACCGCCCCCTCCCCACACGGTCGTCGCCAGCCCGCCCCGCGCGTTCGCCCGCCGCCCCGCCGCCGGTATGGTCCAATCGTGCAGCCTGGCAAACAGCATACCGGCGCAAAAGGCATCCCCAGCGCCGGTGGTATCGATGGTCTCCACTTCAAACGCAGGCAGCCGGTACGTGCCAGTGTGGTCTGCAACGATGCAGCCATCCTGACCAAGCTTATATGCGACCATACTGACACCCCGTTTCAGCAGGGCGGGGATCGCCTCTTCTGGGGTCTGGCTGGATAATAGGTCGCCAGCCTCGTCTGAACCAATTATTACGAGATTGAGCAGCGGCAGGATGCGTTCCAGTTCGGGTTTAGCCTGCGCAGCGGGCACTGTGCCGATATCCATCGAAAGATCGATCCCCATGTCCTGCGCCAGTTCTACAGCCCGGAAAGAGGCTTCTTTCTGGGGAGAAACCAGAAAATTATAGCCCGATAAATGCAGGATGCTCGAGTTTGCCAGTGTTTGGGGTTCTATATCAGACGCTGATATCATAAGGTTTGCGCCGCGATAAGAGAACATTGTCCGTTCTCCACTACCAGTGACTGGGATGAAGATCAAACCGGTGGGTTTTTCTGGATCACGGCGGACGTGACGGATATCAACCCCAGCCTTCGCCAAAGGCTCCAGCGCTATGTCCGCCCAGGTATCATCACCTGTGCGCCCGATCATACTGGTTTTTACTCCCAGTTTGGTGAGCGCCAGTGCGGTGTTGGCGGCTGAGCCGCCCGGGCGTAATACTACTTTTGCTGCCGTCGCGTCTTCACCCGGTTTGGGGTATCTGGAAATGGACATCAACACATCGACATTGATGTCACCGAACACGGTAGCTTTTTTCAATGCGCTTCTATCTTTCCCACTTCGCGCACGTCCACGGGCACACCTTCAATCTCAGCAGGGATCACGTCTTCCGGAGATAACAGGGTGCGCGGTAACTTCTGTTCGACCATCACGATCAAGGCAACCGAATCCGAACGCGTTCCACCCTGGTGGCGCAGACCCACTCCAACGCCGACCACATTTGCTTTTTTCATCAGTATTTCTTGATAGGCTTCTTTAACTGCCTGAGCTTTGTCGATCGTGTTGTGCATTTCAATCTTTTTGCTAACCGTGCTCTGGCTGGCAAAATCGACCTTCAAGCAATCGAGCACTGCCTGGATGGGATTGTGCAAGGTGGCTTCGTTTGAACCGGCAAAAAGCAACCCCACAGCGCGCCGCGAGTCGGATGCCACCAGGAGCGAACCGGAGTCGCCGCCTTTTGATATCGGGCTGGTGAGTATCTGCTCTTCGAAAGTGGCGGTTCTTCCCGAACCATATTCCACGTTGATGGTGGTGTCCAACACCAGGATTTGACCGCTCATTAAACCCGATGTGCGACCGGATTTGCGCACCGGCATGCCTAGGGCGGGCAGAATGATTCCGGTTATCTCACCAATATCCAGGATTTCATTTGAAATTATATCGTCATCGACCGGGCTTGCGACGGCTGCGTCTACCAGATTCGTAGCAGCAAGATCGGTTCTTATTACTTGCACTTTGTGCCCCGACCCAAGCAGCCTGGCTGCCGCGTTTCCAAACTGCGCGTAGAATGTGGCCATACTGCACGTCGGTGGAGACTCCCCGAATTGGATGGGGCAGAACCGCTCCAGGTGAGCAATGGTGTCGCTTTCGACCTTCCCGCCGTCGATTGCACCCGGCTGCAGGATGGGGTCGCCGGGATCGCCTTCGTTGCTGTTTGCCAGGACGTGATTGTTAGAAAGGATCAACCGGCGTCCAGTTTTCTTGTCCCGCACAACGGTTCCAAAAGTGCCGGCGGTTATCTTGTAATGCCCGATGCTGACTCCCCCAGGGGCGGGTCGCCAGCGGTCAGAGCGCGCCTGTAAGGATCGGATCTCCCCAACCTGCATCACAGCGGTTCGCACACCTTCAACTTCGCGCGGCACTAATGCTCCCGCAGGTAATCCTGCTGCTGGAATTTTCTCCCGCACCAGGGCGATGACGCTCAACTCGCTGGTTTTCTGGTCTGCCGCGTTTTTATAACCGATACCGACGCCGACCACGTTTGGTTTGGCGAGGATGGCTGCTTGGTGGATTGTCTTTGCGTGTTTGACTTCATTGAGTTCGGGCATGAACATCCTCCGGGTTGGCTGTCAGAAAAGCGTTAAACCACGATGCACGAAATATACCATTCTTTGAACAGTGATCGCATTTTAAAATGAAGCAGGTCGTTTGTGAGTAACAGGTGGGCACAGACAGATTTCTAGCAAGTTGATATCAGTCGCCTGGAACAGAACGGGATTTATTGCGCCGCTGGCGAAGCAGCGTTCGGATTTGGGGCGCCATTTCCCGGATAATGGGCGAAGGTTCTGCTGGCTGCCAGGCTTTTATGGCTTGGTCTTTGGTTTGGTGCCATTCTTCAGGGGAATGAAAAATGATTCCTGGTTGATCGGTCTCTTCTAGGACCTGCAAAGCGCTCTGGATTATGGACATCTGTTGGATGCGGTTGTGCGGCTGTCCCAGAGTCTGGGCGAAGGGGAACTCAACTGCCAGGGTGCGCGGGACCCCAACACGTTCCGCCCAAAACGGCATCATCGTCACCAGGATCGTCGAGAGTCCCGCGGCTTCCAGGGTGCGTGCCAGCACGGGCACGTTGATGCAGCAGTCCGGTCAGCTGGGGGTGAGCAGCACACAATCCACCCCCTCGGCTTTGAACTTCTCTGCAACTCGAGGAGCGTAAGTTTCTCGCCAGGCGGTCGTATCCGGCGGGTAGCCCTGGTAACCCATGAAGGAATAGGCGTTTTCCGCGAGGGTGGCAATCCGCCCTTCTACGGCGAGTTCCTGGAAGCGTTGGATCGGCAGCAGGACGTTGATGTCGCTCTCCGGCATTTCTGGGTTGACGTGCAGGTGGCTGACCCCTATTTCACCTTGAGAAATATTGGCAGGAATCGTGCGGAAGGTGGGATCACCCCAGGTCGGTTCTTGTCTTTCGCGCTTCAGGTCGAAGGGCGGTTCGACTCCCTTGTGATAAAGTCCACCCGAGGTGACCAGTCCGAACTTGGATTCGTTATGTGGGTGTCTTAAAGGCGTCCATGGGATAGGCAGTTCAGGCTGGCAGTCGCTCGTCTCATAGAATGCGGTAATAATGCGGGGCAGATATTTGAAGCTGTCAACGTGCATTGGAATCTCCGATCATGGATTTGTGGCGCTTATTATACATACACTTTAGTGCACCCCGAGAGGCATAATGCCCAGCGGTTGTTCATCGTCCTGCATGCCCAGGATCTTTTTAACACCGTCGTCGTAGAAGGCGCCGATGAAAACAGTCCCCAGTTCCAGCGCTTCAGCTTGCAGGTAGATATTCTGGGCTGCGAAGCCGATTTCCATGTGAACGTATCTGTCGCCCCGGTCGCCATACTTCACTCTTGTGCGCTCGTAAACTGCCGACAGCACGATCACTGCGGACGCTTCTTGGATGGACTCTTGTTTGAGCGCCGCGTTGGTCAGCTCGCTCCTTTTATCCCCGGGGGTGATTTCTTTTAGCGCATGATCGTGGGGGATGTATTTATAAACGCCCATCTGGAGACCCTCCACGTCCCCGGCGACCAGATATAACTCCAGGGGGTATAGCGCTCCCGCCGAAGGTGCCGTCCTTTTACCGGAGGGTGACGTGACCCCCTGGGCAGCCCAGAGCAGTTGGCCGATTTCCGGTAGCGATAACGGCTCGTCCCGGTATTCCCGCACCGACCTTCTCTCAAGCAAAGCCTGCTCTATGGATGTGCTGCCGTCTAACTCAGGAGCGGGCAGCGCTATGATGGTTTTGCCGGGTGCCGGTGACAGGGTCGTGACTGAGCTGGAAATCTGGGGCGCACAGTCAGCTAACACCAGGTTGAGAGACATCAATCCAATGAGTAGAAATATTTTATTCATCCAAGTTCGCCTCCATTGATCTGTTAGTACTTCTGCTGGTTCAAAAGAGCGATTGAAAATGTGTCCTGTTTGGCGATGTTAAACGCGTTCTCTTACCGACTATACATTAGACTTGTGACAAAAGCAACATACTTTCAGCCATAATTTGGGGGTAACGAATTAGACCTTTATCGATTGGGATACTCAAACCGGCAAACGATTGACCGGCTTG
>JAUWPO010000045.1 GCA_030611505.1 Chloroflexota bacterium | reverse complement strand
GCTCTCAAAGCAGCCAACGCCTGGCTTGGAAAAGCTGGGAATGTGGATTAGGGGATTAAACAGATCACACGCGGAAGGGCAAGCGGTAAAGAATGATAATTATGTTTACATTCGTTGGATTCACTCAACCATTGACTGGGCAAACCCTTAAACTGGTTTCCGCTCCAGCAACTTGAATGTCGAAGGATATTGATTATCCTCGTTTGCGGGGTGATAAGAGGACCATTTCTCGATCCAACCCTCCTGCTGGTATTTCGGGAAGAAAACATCTGCTTGTGCGCAGGTATGAACGATGGTGAGATACAAACGGTTAGCCAAGTGAAGAGATTGATTAAAAATATCACCCCCTCCAATGACGAACACCTCATCCTCTTGGCTGATTTCCGCGATAGAAAGAGCATCTTCAACTGAATGAGCCACCAGGCAGTCCGATAGGAAATAATCGGGTTTGCGAGTGATCACAATGCTGGTTCTGCCAGGTAGTGGTCTGCCAATCGCCTCATAAGTCTTTCTCCCCATAATCAAATGGTGTCCCATTGTCAGTCTTTTAAACCGTTTCTGATCCGCTTTCAATCTCCAGGGGAGGCGGTTATGCACACTAATGCCCCCACATTCATCGACAGCAGCGATTATTGAAATAATCATAACGACACAATTCAGATGAGTAAATTAATACCTGATTTCCTCGATTTCAGATCTTATAGACTTATCTTTATATCACACTGCAACCCGGGCTTTGATATGTGGGTGGGTCCTATAATTTATCAAATTAAAGTCATCGTAATGGAAATCGAAGATGGATGTAATTTCCGGATTAAGATTCATTTGGGGAAGTGGGTACGGCTGGCGAGAGAGCTGCAGCGCTGCCTGGGTTATGTGATTCTTGTACAAATGGACATCTCCAAAAGTATGGATAAATTCACCGGCTTTTAGATTACACACCTGAGCAACCATGAGAGTGAGTAGAGCATATGAGGCTATATTGAAGGGTACTCCCAAAAAAACATCGGCTGAGCGCTGGTACAGCTGGCAGGATAGCACCCCTCCAACAACATAAAATTGAAACATTACGTGACAAGGCGACAATGCCATCCGGTCAATTTCACCCACATTCCAGGCACTGACTATCAACCTTCGTGAACTTGGATTTGTTTCAATCTCTTCAATTACACTCGCAATCTGATCAATCGATCGTGAATCTGCAGTCCGCCACGAGCGCCATTGACCTCCATATATCGGCCCAAGGTCTCCATTCTCATCCGCCCATTCGTTCCATATTCGGACATCATTCTGCTGAAGATATCTAACATTCGTATCCCCTTGCAGAAACCATAACAGCTCATAAATAATGGACTTCAGGTGCAGTTTTTTAGTGGTAAGCAGCGGGAATCCGTCACTCAGGTCAAACCGCATCTGGTAACCAAAAACGGAAATCGTCCCAACCCCGGTACGGTCGTCTTTTTGAACGCCATTTTCGTGGACATACCGCAGCAAGTCCAGATATTGTCTCATTATGCTCGATTACCTATAAACTTTTCTGCTTCTGATTTTAAAATCGCTTCAGCAGCATGAATATCTAACTGTATCTGATTTACCAGTGTTTGGGTGTTTGAGAAACGTTTTTCATCCCGCAGCCTGGTGATAAAAAACACACTCATCGTTTTACCGTAGATATTTTCATTGAAATTCAACAGGTGTGTTTCTATTCGAGGTGAAAGCGTGTTTGCATCAAATGTTGGTCGAACGCCAATATTGGTCACCGCTCCCCAGATTTTCCCATTGATAACAGCACGGCACACATAAACACCAACCTTTGGCAAAGCCTTTTTTGACCAGACATCAAGATTGGCTGTCGGAATCCCGAACGTACTCCCGCGTCCATCACCTGGGATCACGATACCGTTAACTTGATATGGTCTTCCCAGTAATTCGCGTGCCATCTCCATGTCTCCACTAGCCAATGCAGCGCGTATTGCGCTCGAAGATACCACACGGCTTTTAATTTTTACTGGATCCACAATATTCAATTGAAATCCAAAACTATCTCCAAGTTTTTGTAAAGTCGGGACATCCCCTTCGCGGTCACGTCCCAAGGTAAAATCATGTCCAACCCAAAGATGGCTGAAATCTAAATGTTGGTCCATCTTAGCTATAAAATCATAAGCGGACATTTTGGAGATTTCTTTATTAAAAGGGTGTGTGATTAGGACATCAACGCCCATATCCCCCAACAAGGAAGCCTGTTCCTCGGGTGAAGTGAGATAAAACTGCCCGCGACGACCTCTAAGAACCGTCGCGGGATGTGGATGGAAAGTGACTACAACTGCTGGGACATTGACTTCATGAGCGTCGGCGATTAATTGGTGGATGATCGCTCGGTGTCCAAGATGTACCCCATCATATGACCCGATGGTAAGCCAGGCGTCTTTCAGATAAACTTGATCTAAGGACCAGAAATGCTGCATAATCAACCCGAACTTTGATGCTTAGCGCGGCTTCAACTGATTGACAAAGGTTCATACACCAGGTAAAGATGTGACCAATTAATCAATCACAATCATCAAGTTTGGAAGAAGACCTTGCGCGGCTGCCATTCCAAGGTGTCTTCATCCACTTCCATCAGCGCCACAAGATCACCTTGTTCACTCACCCCTCGTGCCCAACCAGTTTGACCTGATTCAGCCGGAATTCGATGCCCGTGGCGCACAAATTCCATTTGATCAGCATCTAATTCCACCATCGGCCAATCAGCAAGCGCTTCGGCTGCTGGGATCAAATTATTGTACCAATCACCGGCTTCAAACGCTTCTCGTAAAATGCGAAGCGGCACCGCATCCCGCAGTGTAAAACGACCACTTTTCGTGCGACGAAGACCTACAAGATAAGCGCCAGTTCCTAATGCTTTCCCGATATCATTTGCCAATGAACGTACATATGTTCCCGAAGAACAATGGACATCGATTACACTCTCGGGTGGATCCCACTCCAAAACTTCAAGGCTGTAAACATTGATAATACGAGGTTTAAGCTCTACTTCTTCTCCACGGCGAGCCATTTCATAAGCCTTGCGCCCCTTTACTTTTACGGCTGAGTATGGTGGTGGAACCTGTTCAATTTCACCTGTAAACTGCTGAAGTATCTCGTTAAACTGCTCTTCGCTGACATCTATGCCTGAAGTATGGTTGGTTATGGTTCCTTCTGAATCATATGTGTCAGTTGAACTTCCAACCCGGATCGTCGCCTGGTAACGCTTGTCTGAGGCCGAAACATATTCACTCATTCGAACTGCTGGTCCAAGCAAAATGACCAAAACACCCGAAGCACGGGGGTCCAGTGTACCTGTGTGACCAACCCTGCGAATACCTGTGCCACGACGGACAACTTGAACGACATCGTGAGATGTCATTCCTGTAGGTTTATCGACTACCAGTACACCCGATACGACATTTTTAATGTTATCTTGATCCATCTCTTTTTTTCCCATTCCTTTTTTACACGACAGTTTGACTCATTCTTACTAAAACGATAATTTGAGCGTTTCGTGGCGATTTCCTGACCCCAATGTGACAAAACCAATATTGTCTTTAATTTGATCCGGCAAAATAATTTCTGAGTATTCTCAGGCAAAAATAACCCTGTTTACAAATAACACTGAATTTCCATCTACTTATAATAGATCGCGAGTCTGAGCCAGTACCAAATCCTTTACATCCACAATATTACCTTCAATATCGGCTCCTGATGCAGAGGGATGACCACCTCCACCAAATTGTAAGGCTACTTCTGAAACATCATATCCGGGCTGGGCTCGCCAGCTAATCTTCACTCGCCCATTGGGTTGCTCCACGAAAATAAGAGAGATATTCGCATCATTTATTGTCGAAAGAACGTTGATCAAATCGGCGTCGTCGCGACCAGGATACTTCGCAGCCTTACGATCAGCCAGGGTTAACGTCGTCCAAACCATCTGACCATCGCGTTCCAAATGCACCAGACCCTCACCCCAGATCCGTGCTGCCTCAAAAGAACGATCAATCATCGCTTTTTGATACAATTTGGGCAAATCTGCACCAAGTTCCATCAAATCAGCGGCAATCCGGAGTGCTTTAGGGCTCATATTAGAAGTACGAAATCCCAGTGTATCGGTGATGATTCCTGTCAATAACGCCGAAGCTATAGTTTGCGAATAGGGAAAACCGGCAACCGTTATTAGTTCGACCAGGATTTCCGCCGTTGCCACAGCGCTGGTATCAACAACATTCATTTTCGCAAAATTCAAATTAGTCCGGTGGTGATCGATATTTATATCAGGTTCGGAATATCCATCCAGAACTTTTCCTGCCCGGTCTAAGTCTGAACAATCCAGAACAGCAACAACATCAAATTCTCCCTGAGGGCGCTTTCGAACCCTGTCCCATCCAACCAGATGTCTGAAATTGGGTGGTACACCATCTCCAGAAACTATCTGGACGTCTTTCCCTTCAGCTCGCAGTGCCAATCCAAATCCAATTAGTGATCCAATTGCATCCCCATCAGGACGAATATGAGAAACAATCAGGATTCGCTCGGCAGACCTAAATTGCTTACCCGCAAAGTCCAATAAGGTTTTATCCATCCGGGTTCAAACCCTCATCTGTATCGATTGGGGTATCAAATGCTACACTATCATCGGGTTGAGATTGACTTTCATTTGAAGAAATCGCTTTGGTATTTAAAGAAGCGATTAAACGATCGATCCTTTCAGCCTTCTCAAAAGTGGGATCCCAATGGAAGCGCAAACGTGGGAACGTGCGCAATTCAATTCGGTCTGCTAATGCACTTCGTATATAACCCTTCGCATGTTCCAGCCCCTCTAAGATCTCGTCTGATCTGGAAGCACCTTCGAGAGCAGAAACAAAGATGTTTGCAAATGACATCTCACGATCAACTTTAACATCGGTGACCGAAACCCCTACCAAGCGGGGGTCGGATACATCATAAATCAACATTTCGGATAAAATTTCATTTATTCGATCGGCTATCCTTTTCGCCCGCAACTTTGAAACCACGACCAGCCTCGCATTCCGACCGCAACAATTAAACTGCTGCGACCAATTCTACGGTATAACTCTCTAACACATCACCCTCTTCAAATTTTGAGAAGTCCTTGATAGCAACACCACATTCAAACCCAGACTTCACTTCTCGGACATCATCCTGGTGATGTTTAAGCGACAACAGCTCTCCATCGAATATCTCTTCGTTTGCCCTTAAAACTCGTATGCGAGCGTTACGGCGCAACTCCCCTTCTAATACATAACAACCTGCAATTTTTCCAACTTTCGAGATTCGGAATATGTCCCGAATTTTAGCTTGTCCCAATATCGTTTCGATTTCTTCAGGCTCGAGCATGCCTTTCAAAGCTTTCTCAATGTCTTCAGTAAGACGATAAATAATATCATACTGTCGTATAGAAACATTCTTTGCATCAGCTAACCGACGGGCAGCAGCGTCTGCTTCAACATTAAATCCAATCACAATCGCTCTTGAGGCTGCTGCTAACATAACATCATTCTCACCGATATTTCCAGTTCCATCGTGCAGGACATTCACTGCTATATCGCCTTCACTCATCTCATTAAGGGATGTAATTATCGGTTCTAAAGATCCCTGAACATCGGCTTTTATGATCAGCCGAAGCTCACGCACTTCTCCGGTCTGATAACTATCAAATAATTGCTCCAGAGTAACTGCACTCGTTGGCTGAGTCTCAGCAAGCTTTTGGGCCTCTTTGCGTCTCCGAATTAATGCGCGGGCTTCACGGTCGGATACCACCACTTGAAACAAATCCCCTGCTTGAGGCACTTCGTTAAAGCCCATAACCGAAACAGGAGCAGAGGGAAGGGCTTCATCGATATTCCGTCCATGATGGTTGAACATGGCTCGTAAACGACCATGTGCAATCCCGGCAACAACCATATCACCTATTTCAAGGCTGCCATTTTGCACCAGCAAAGTTGACATTACACCTTTCGATCTGTCACGCTCCGCCTCAATCACGGTTCCAATTACTTTACCTTCCGGATTGGCTTTGATATCGATATTATCGGACACCAGCAAAATTGCCTCTAATAAATCCTCCAATCCCTCCTGCAACTTGGCTGATATGGGAACAATGATAGTATCACCATCCCATTCATCAGAAATTAGTCCAATCTCAGCTAATTGCTGTTTTGTCCTATCGCGGTCAGCATTTGGTTTATCGATCTTATTTAATGCCACAATAATAGGCACACGAGCTGCTTTGGCATGAGCCGCGGCTTCACGAGTTTGAGGCATAACCCCATCGTCGGCAGCAACAACAAGAACGACAATATCAGCACCTTGTGCACCACGGGCTCTCATTGCAGTAAAAGCAGCGTGTCCCGGTGTATCTAAAAAGGTAATTTCGCGATCATTATGTTTGACCTGATATGCACCGATATGCTGTGTAATCCCACCGGATTCTCCCCCAGCTACATCAGTGTTGCGAATTGCATCAAGCAGCGTAGTTTTTCCGTGATCGACGTGACCCAGGATGGTGACCACGGGTGGGCGAATGTCTAAATCTTCAGGATTTTCATCCGCAATGATCCGCCGCCAAAGCGGGATTTCTCCCTTTTCATCCTCTCTTACATCTTCCAACGTCTCGAGTTGCGCTTCATACCCCATCTCTGCCGCAACAATAGCAGCGGTATCAAAATCTATCTGCTGATTGATGTTCGCCATAACCCCATTTGCCATAAGGTTTTTTATGACTTCAATGGGGCTGCATTCGATTTTATTCGCAAAATCCCGGACGGTTATCGAGGAAGGCAATTCAATTGTCTTTATCTCTTGCCCATTCATTGCTTGCCCGTTCACTGCTTGTCCATTCATGGCTTGCTCGTTCATTTTTTGACCATTATCGCTCATTCAATACCTCAAAAATATCAAGATTTGTCTGCACCCAAACGAACAGCTCAAGTATGATGAAGCGTTCTAAATGCGTACAGCAAACTAAGCTTGTATCCAATCACCAATATTTATTCACTAGTCCTGTCGCCTACGTTCAATACACAGGTATTAGGTCATACGGGTATCCAGGTGAATGTTATTGATTATCAATATCCCATTTCTACTCATAATTTTTTATATCCTGAGTAGGTTCCCCTTCGCGTAACGATGCCATAAAAACTAACAATTTCTCCCGGTCCTCGTCAGTTAGTTCAATTTTCAACGCGTTGGCAAGTGCACCTTTCAGTCCTCGTTCCCAGCACGAGCGTCTATCATGTAAATATGCGCCACGACCTGATATTTTTCCTTTCGGATCTATCACTACACCATCCGGGGAACGGACAATTCGAATTAATTCTCTTTTAGGTAGCACCTCTCGACAACCTACACAAGTGCGCTGGGGCACATGTTTTCGTCTTGTTCTTTTCCTTGACACCAATTCTCGCTATCGATAACCGACTAATATTACCAATCCTTTTCCCAATCTTGAACTTCACGTTTGCGTTTCTTCTTTACAAGCATGGCATCATGATCGGGATCGTATTCAATTTCTATGTATTTTTTCTTCTTTTCCTTTTTCTTTTTACCCTCGATTTCTTCGATTTCCTCATCAACAAGCTCAAATTCCAGCACATCGGGGGTCTGCGATACGATTTCTTCAATAGTATCCGGTTCTGTCTCGGAGTCTAAAACCTTCTCTTCCTCGCCCAACTCTTCTGCTTCCAATGCTTCGGCTTCAGCTGCAGGTTTATCCTCTAACTCATCATCTTTCGGGGCAACTTCTTCCAGATCGGCTACTGCAGTTTCCGGAGATGGGATTTCAGCTTCTTCGCCAACTTCCTCTATAACTTCGGGTGTTTCGATATCAGCCTCACCTTCCTCCACAGCAGTTTCTTCTACAACTTCTTCGACCGGGTAGGTAACACTATCTAATGCACCTTCAAGCACCTTCATACCTTTCGGACCCATTCCCTTCAAAGCTAATATTTCATCTGAATCTAATTTCCATTGCAGCATAAGATCCCCAACCGTCTGAAATCCGGCTTCACTGATTACAGCAAATACTCGATCAGCAACTTCAAATTTTTCCAAGGGCATCTTAAAAGCGGGATCGGGGATCGTCGAACGGACTTCTTGAATTCGCTCCTGCTCTGCATCTCTTTCAACCTTATATTGTTTATTTATGCCTTTCTCTACACGGTCCACAAATTGAGTGAGCACCCGATATTCCTCCGGAGTTATCGGGCGACCTTCGGTCTTCTTTGCTAGGATTATTTCAACTTGCGGACATATTTCAGCTTCACCCTCAGCAATCTCGGCATAGGATGGGATATTTTGCAGCTTATAAAGTGCGTCTGTCGCAGCCTCAGGGAGGCTTTTAATGTCGATACGCCAGGAAGTCAGCTTCGCAGCTAGACGAGCATTTTGTCCATCTCGTCCAATTGCTAAACTTAGTTGATCTTCTGGAACAACCACGGTGGCAGTTTTAGCTTCGTTAGCAAGATCTTTCAAGTAGACACCCGCAACTCTGGCAGGGCTCAACGATTTAGCGATATACAAAGTTGCATCGGGATTCCATTCAATGACATCTATCTTCTCGTCGTTTAACTCCCGGACGATTGCTTGTATGCGGACACCCCTAATTCCGACACAAGCACCAACAGGGTCCACACCAGCCTGAAGCGCAGAAACAGCTACTTTGGAACGGTGTCCTGGCTCACGGGAAATTGATCGTATTTCAACCAATCCGTGATAGACTTCTGGCACCTCATTTTCTAACAGTCGTCTTAGAAAATTGCTATGAGCACGCGACAGTATGATTTGAGGTCCACGTGGAGTTGATTTGATTTCCAAGAGCAGTGCTCGAACCCGGTCATGAACCCGGAAACGCTCTCCACGGATTTGCTGGTTGCGCGGCATGATCCCTTCCGCCTTCATATCCATTCCAAGCGTCACACCTCCAGCATGTGTAGATTGGACTACACCACTGATGATTTCTCCGATTTGTTTGCTGTAATACTCAAATTGAGCCTCACGTTCAGCTTCCCGAATCCTTTGCTGTATGACCTGCCGCGCTGTTTGCGCGGCCACACGACCGAAGTTTCTAGGAGTAGTTTCAACTACAACCATACCCCCGATCTCGGAATCAGCATCCACCTTACGGGCATCCTCAAGGGAGACCTCGGTGCGTTCATCCTCTACGACCTCAACGACTTCTTTTTCAGCGAAAATTGATACACGACCGGTTTCCGTATCAATCTCGGCCTCTATATGTTGTGCATTAGAAGCGTTTTTTGATCTCCGATACGCAGAGACCATAGCAGCATTTAGAGCTTCCAAAATAACATCTTTCGGAAGCCGTTTTTGTTCAACTACCTCATTGAATGCCAATTCAAACTCGTTCTTCATACTTGCTCTTTCTCCGATTGGAGTGTAAATCTAGATAACATGCAGAAAAGTGGGGGTTGCCCACTTTTCATCGACGACTGCATCAGTACCAGTAAAGAAACTATTAAAATTTTAGCATGGAACTAAATTATCCGCAAGGTTACCACCTAAACACTCGAATAATCTTACTAATTATTAAGAAAAAATGCCCTCCCCCTTCAAACTAACCAGAGAACCGCATTTCCGCAAGAGAACTTTAATAGATTTCCTTATTCAGCCTGCTAAAATGCGCGAACTCTCCATCCCATTCCAGGCATGGCAAATCGGTTTGTTATAAACGACGAATACGAACCCGGGAAAATCAATCAAAAAATGAATATGAATCCATTATCAAGACAGATATGCCTCAAGACAAGTAAGCGGTATTGAGATTTGAGGGTGGAACTGGTTGGGTGAAAATGGTTGGGTGAAAAAGGCTTCTCCATTTATTCGGATCCCCTATTATGAAGTAATTCTTCTAATAAAGCTGTTTCCTCTTCCTTTGATGTTATATCTCCATCCACCCAGGCAGCACGCAAACCGGAAAGGATCTTGCGGTAAATTGGGCCGGGGGGTACGCCTCTCTCTTCTAGATCGTGACCATTGATCGTGGGTGTAATATACTGCCAACGGGTAATATACATATGGATGACTTCCCGCAGTTTATTATCAGACGATGCCAGGAAAAAACCAAAACGAGAGAGCGGGGGAACCGCATCCAGCACAGCAACAACTTCGCTTGATGAAACAGATGCTAAAGCCTCACGATTTCGCCATAAGTCATTGGCGGATGAAATGACATTCACCAAATTGGTCGGTATCCTTAAACGATCTATTACCCTTTGTAATTCTTCACTCGACAGGCGTATAAACCACAATGTGTAAGATAAATCTCTTTTACGTTGATGGTCGTTTAAATAGCCCACCAAATTCCAACAATCTTCTGGCTGAAATGTCCTAAGGGTTTCCAGGCGCGTAATCAACCAATCATCACATACTAATGCCGGTTCTATCGCGGTAAGTAAATTCAATTCCTGTAATCGAGATAATATTTGAGAAGCTGTCGCTTCCACGAGGATGTGATCCAGCTCATGGCGGATGCGGTCCCCAGAAAGGCGATCAAGCAACGGAATAGCCTCTTTTAATAGGTCCATTGTGCGGCTCTCGATAGAAAACTTGAAACGCTGTTCAAATCGCGCCGCACGCAGAATCCTGGTGGGATCATCAACGAATGAAAGAGAATGGAGAACTCGTACAATGCGATCTCGTAAATCGTTCAAGCCACCCCAGTAGTCTTGTAATTCACCATAATGACGACCATCTAAACGTAGAGCTAACGTATTGATCGTGAAATCACGGCGGTGTAAATCAAGTTTAATGTTTCCGCGCTCAACCGTCGGTAATGCCGTTGGATGAGTATAAAACTCTGTGCGAGCTGAAACAAAATCTATACATTCAAGATCCAATTTTAATTTGTGCAACTTCATACCATATTGAACTGATCCGGACTCCTGGTCGTTGAGATGCCATTTTGCAGTCCCAAAACGAGAGTGACTCGTCACACGTCCACCGAATTTCTGTGCTAACGCTTGCGCCAAGACGATCGCGTCGCCCTCGACAACAAAATCAAAATCCAGACTTGGTAGTTCCAGAAGCAAATCTCGAACAAACCCACCCACAATGTAAAGGGCTGCACATTGCTCATGAGCCTGACTGGCAATAGCTTTGAGTAAAGCCAAACGCTCTGCAGATAATACTGATTCGAGCCTTGAAGTAAGATTTGGACGTCCAGGAAATCTCGGCTGATGGGTAAGTGTTTTCAACAAATCTGTACGAGTGACGATCCCTATGATCTGCCCCTTATCGGGATCAACAACTGGGATTTGTCCCCATCCTGCCTCCGTCATGACATGCTGTAACTGTTCTATGGAATCATCGGGCTTGACGGTATGCTCTCCAGCTTCCATGAGGCTGGCTGCGCTTAAATTAAGCTTATGTGCCATTGCTCGATCCACAGCTCTGCGCGTTAGCAGACCAATAACCCCTCCATTTTGTACCACAGGAAAACCCTCATAACCATAACGGCGCATCCTTTGAGAAGCTTCCTTTACAGGAGTGTCAGGAGCAAGCAGCTGAGGATCGCGTGACATGATTTGGGAAACTGTAATAGAAGCATGTACATATTCTGGTAGCATTTGAACCAGCTTAGCACACAGACTTTCCACATCAAGGTCTCGAATTAAACCTGCTGCTGCACGCTCATGTCCTCCCCCACCAAACTCAGCGGTAATTGCTGCCACATCGATATTATCACTTGTAGACCTTGCAATCAGCTGCACGCCCCCTCGTGTGGTGACGAGCATAAAAAATGCATCAGGGTCTAGCAAATCCCGCAGCTTATGGGCGACACTCGAAAGCTCTTCCTCCATCTCCCTGGCATCACCACACGCAATAACTACAGTATGACCATGGATGTTGAAGTGTTCCAAATCAGTGCGCAAGCGATCATATAACTCCTGTTGAGCCTGCGAGAGAGGATGATTGAGGAAGTCATTTGCGATCCGCAAACTTGCTCCTTGCTCTAAAAGAAATGCCGCCGCTCGTAAATCCCGAGAAGTCGTGCGAGTGTAAGTTAGTGAACCGGTGTCTTCGTAAATACCTAAAAGTAAAAGCGTGGAATGAATAGGATCCAATCTTCCATTACGTTCACGTAAAGCTTCAACTAGTATTGTCGCTGTTGCTCCGGTTATTTCTGTCGTTACCATCCAATCTTCGGGCAGCCCTTCTCGCAAAGGATGGTGGTCAATCACCTGTAATTGAGTCTTTGGTCCCATCCCCTTAATACTAATTCTAGATTGAGTGTCTACCATTGTTACAAAATTGACTGGTCCATCCGGCAGGTCTTGAGGTTCAACGAATGGCAGCTCCATCCCATACAATGTAATAAAGGCGCGTACGTTGCGGTTCAGCCGGCGTGGCAGTAATGGAAGCGCAGTTTCATTTAGCAAATACGCTCCCAGTAGGGATGCTAGTGCATCAAAATCAGCTTGCTCGTGTGTGAGGATAATATGCATTGCTCTAATATCATACTATTGTAATCTACAATTCGAATTTGCCTGATTTCTTTATTCCATTCATTGTACATGGTGAGATGGGTGATTGATCCTGCATTCTCAAGCGTTAAAGGTCGATATACTCAATTACTGTAAACCAACAGATCGCTCTATGAGGAAAAATATTCGGTTTAAGCATTGCACTACTTTGATTTGAAAACTATAATCATGGCTTATGGACATTCGTGAACTGACTACAGAAATGAACCGCTTTGTGGAATCGCAAGGATGGTATGAGGCAAACAGCCCGCGCCAACAAACGCTGCGAAACTTGGCAATATCCCTCTGTTTAGAAGGCGCTGAAATATTAGAACATTTTCAATGGAACGATTCCACAGAAAACCCAGAAGGATTAGCTGAAGAATTAGCAGATGTAGCACTTTATCTACTTCAAATTGCAAGTGTCGCTAAAATCGACCTCGAGGCAGCTATCCTGCAAAAATTAAACCGAAACTATCAGCGAACCTGGAACGAGAACAACCCTGATCAGAGCATGGGTTAAGAACATTGATTGAACAATATTATTGAAGCAATTAGAAATATCCCCTTCCAACACTGGGGTAAAATGGTTGAGCATTTCAATATATTTTAACTTCACAACCATTCAAATATATGAAACGTATTTCAGTCTTTGGAGGTTCTAAACCCAAGCCTGGAGAAGAGGCTTACACAAAAGCTCTGCATCTAGGAAAGCTGCTTGGGCAAGCAGGCTTTACAGTCCTGACCGGTGGTTACATCGGGACAATGGAAGCTGTATCGCGTGGGGTTGCCGAAAACGGTGGCTACGTGATTGGAGTCACCTGCGATGAGATCGAATCATATCGCCCAGTTAAACCGAACCGCTGGTTGCACGAGGAGATAAAGCATACAACGCTCCGTGAACGCATATTTTCATTAATTGAAGAATGTGATGCTGCGCTAGTACTACCCGGCGGTATAGGTACGTTAACTGAAGTAGTCACTATGTGGAATCTCTTGCTCACTAGTGCGATTTCGTCCCGTCCATTAATCCTGGTTGGTCCAGAATGGAAGGCAACTATTTTAGATCTGTATAGGAATCTAGGGGATTACATACCAACTTCTCAACGACGTTTGATTTCATTTACACCAGATGCTGATTCCGCTGTCGCCTTACTACTTCGTAATAAATAAGTAACATCGAAAAAATAAGTCAACCATTAATACCTTCATTTTTCGAAATCAGGTAACTTATTTTGAACATTGTCAGGGGAGCTTATGAAAAAGAACAAACTTCCATCACGTTGCGAAAATTTCTCAGAATGGTATAACCAAATGGTAATCAAGGCTGAACTTGCCGATTACGCTCCGGTGCGCGGTTGCATGGTTGTACGACCATATCGTTGGGCTTTGTGGGAGAACATACAATCTTCGCCTTATAGTCAAGCTCTTGATTATCGCCAGGCACATACGCATTCACCATCCGATTACAATAGTCTTATAGAAGCACTCAAAAATGGGTGGGGTTTCTCATTGTGGTGTGGTAGTGCCGAATGTGAGGCTAAAGTTAAGGAAGATACAAAAGCAACCACTCGCTGTATTCCCCTCAATCAACCGGGCGAAGAAGGTAATTGCATCGTTTATGGGAAACCAGCTAAATTAAAAGTCTACTTTGCTCGGGCTTATTAATACCGATGCCCGCAATTCAACCCGCTCGCCTTAAACAACAATCAGCGCTCCTGGTAGAACAATTTATTAACCCGGCTGCATTTATTAGGAGTCTGCATCATCTGCTCGAATTTTACGCTGACAGGGTCCACCGTCCTGGTCAAGCCGGAGAACCACCACCTCTGATCCAGGCATATCGAGTAAAACCCCCTATCTTGCGACAGATTCTGATGGATTTAGAACCTCTGGCAAAAGAAAAACCAGACCAGGCTCTGGAACTTTGCGACCAACTGTGGGAGCAACCATATCTGGAATTTCGTCAATTATCTGCTTCTCTCCTTGGAGTGATCCCACCAAGTTCATCCGCTGCAATTTTAGAACGTGTGCGGGGCTGGATCAGACAAGATATCGAAGACCACTTAATTGATATAATGATCCTCCATGGTCTTGAAAATTTACGCAAGGAGGATCCCCACTCCATCTACAGGTTGATTAATGAATGGTTGGCAACAAGCGAAGTGCAATATCAGAAGATTGGATTGCGTACTATGCTGCCACTTGTCCAAGACCCTGATATTGAAAACCTACCTATTTTTTTTAACCTCATACAACCATTCGCCCGTTCGCTCCCATCTTCAATTTCCCCGGATTTAATAGATATTGTAGAAGTTTTAGCTCGCCGCTCACCACAGGAGACCGCATATTTCCTGCGCCAGACGTTGAGTTTTCCTAATAGCCCTGACACACCCTGGTTAATCCGACAGGTAATCAGGGTTTTCCCAACAGAAATTCAATCCAGTTTACGTAAAGCGCTGAAAGAAAAAAAAGAAGAGGTGGAATAATGCTGGATTTCAGGAATCAACAATTCAATTTCTGCTAACCCTGTCATCACCACAACCCAACAGACTAAAACGAGTCTTGTCGACTATCTCACTCTTTGGTATAATCCACTCACTTGACTAGGCCTGCTGGCGGTTTGTTTTCGAATCTAAAGACTGCCAGTATGGAGACCTGCCAGGCAAAAATAAATCAGGAGACAGCAGACGTCATGGTAATGGACAAGGAAACAAAAAGCAGTTTAATGCAAGAATT
>JAUWPO010000137.1 GCA_030611505.1 Chloroflexota bacterium | reverse complement strand
CTTAGGAACGGATATTGGGAGTAGTACAGCCCCACCTTTCTTACATAGCTCGCGTTGCGCAGTTCCTCTGCCATGAATTGGAACGAATAGTATGCCGGTCGCGGATTTTGGTTGCCATCTAGCAAACCACCATTGACCCATCCTGGTCCAGTAAGTGTATACCAGGTTGTACCCATTATCCCGGCTGCGATATTGCGAACGTGAACCCAGATCACGTAATCAGCTTGGGCTTCATAGAATTGGGCGTCTGGGGGGTCGCAGGTGAATTCACTGGTTGATGATAGTAGAAGTGCATCTTTGCTGTACATAAGGGGGTTTTCCACACCATATCTCTCCATTTCTTCAAGGAAGTTTGGTGGTGGAGGGCACAATAGTGAAGCTTCGCTGAGAAACAACGGTTTATCCACACCATATTTCGTCATAACTTCGCGCAAAAAATCCGCCTTTCCCAGTACAACTCCACCGCGAGGTCCCCACGTGGGCCAGGTTTCATCCCATTCAAGGCTTCCGATATATGGTGCGTAGCCATGAAAACTGACGATATCAAAGTAATCTCCACCGTCGTTTGCTCCATAGTGATGCAGGATGCCCTCTAAGAAATTCCCTGGATTGCAGTTTTTGTAGACAGGGTAAGGGTTGGTGGGATCGCAGTCCAGCAACAAACCACCAACCAGAATCTTAGCATTGGGATCGACAGCTTTTACAGCGGGGTAGACATGCTTAAGCATTTCAGCGTAATATTCACCACCATAGTAGTTACGATCGTCAATTTCGCCCCAGCATCCGTAAAAGTTATTGGGTGGTACAAGACTGCGATCAACGTCTGGCTCATTACCGATCTCCCAGTATTTCACGTTGTACGGGGGAACGCCATAGCGCTCAACCAAAGCCACCATAAATTGGGCAAATTCGTCCAATGAGTCTTGCGCCACCGGACCGCAGGATACGTCCTTATACTTCTGAGCCCAAGAAGGCGTGTATTTTACAGTAGCGATTACATTTATCCCTCGTAACGATGCTTCTTTTAATGCCCACTCGTTTACAGTATCCCAATGATATTCAGGTGTCCAAGTGTGTTGCGGTTGGATGCTTTTCCAGTCAAAAAAAGTACTCCGCAGCCAATAGGCGTTTGCTTCATCCGTCATGTTGATTTGATGTAGATCATTCCTGCTGGTTTCTACGCCGAAAGTTTGCGGAAGGGGAAAATTGTCCAGAACAATTGGTAGATATATTGAGTGGTAATCGGTTTGCATTTCGACCCAATTTGATTTTTGTTGGGTTGGTGAATTTGCTCTTACAACCTGATATCCGTTTGCGACAATTCCGGATAAAAGAACCCCAATGATTGCGAGTGCGATTACTCTGCCTGTTTTACTTAATAGCAACTTTGGCCTCTTGCTGATTTTCACTTTAATTAAGAATCCCATCCATATATATCGAGAATTGGAGTGGTTTTTGGATAGGAGTTATACCATACCAACATAAACTTCTCCACGCATACTCTATTAGTATTTTTTAAGAAAGTAACTGAATTAAGAAGTGATTGAAAATGTAGTGTAGAGAACTTTCGTTAATCCTTAACATAAGAACTGAATTTCCTAATGAAATGTACTTATGTAGAGGGTGTGTCGAAGAATCAGTGAGGATAGACGAGAACTTTTATTCAAAATTGAAATTCTAATCAACATGCGTGATTACTATTCCTCATTGGTATTATTGATAACATTCAGACTGATAGGCTCCTTCTTGATGCGAGTATATTAAAATATTCGCAGTCTAATGGATTATTGTGAACAATCAAATTGGGCGTTCAACAAATGTTTACCCCCACTCAGATTGATATGAATTCCTTCAGAATCTGTCGCCACATATTTTGATTGTGGATTTCCGTCTTGCCAAATGATTTCATTGTTAAGGGCTAAGTTAATCACCGGTTCAGGAGAAGAAATTATTACACTACCATTCGAGGCTTCGCTTGCGTTAATAATTACTTCTGCGTGATGACAGGATTTACGTTCCCATTGAACATGGAGCACTCCATCCCTTAGGGGCAGAGCTCCAGAAGCATTATCTAGCCCATCAAAGGCAGGTTTCACCAACCAGGAATTAGGTCCTGTTTGTCTAGCACCTAGCACATAGGTAGTTAAAAACCAGGTAGGCGCTCCGCCCCAGCTATGTGAAAGACTGGACCATTGATAAAGGTTGGAGTTAAAATGTTCCCATAGCATTGTTGCACCCAAATCAACTAAATGACCATAATAAAGCTCCATGATATCCAACGCGTCAGGGATATGATCTGTCCTCCCCAAGGCTTCCAATACCCAATACATCCCGTAGATATTAACATTTGGAGATGATGGGTCGGAAGAAAGTAATTCGAAAAGCGACTCAATAACCTGTTCAATTTCGTTTTGAGGCACTACTCCATAGGCTAACGGCCAGGCTTGAGCATAAGGGGAGGGTTCATGGGGTTTGCCATCATAAATATTCGTCAAATATTTGTTTTCAGATGGTAGATAAAGATGGTTGTTAATTCCATCCTTCACCACCCCGGCTTTGTTTTGCCAAGCAATTGAATTTGCTGTATCATCAAACAGCTCGGCTAATTTTGATGCCTCTTGAAGTGTGCCGTAATATATTGAATTTAGGGCAGTTGATTGTCCATACCGGCTGTGATAGCCGAATGTGTCGATATAGGCTGTTTCAACCCAACTTTTTTTGGGAAGATCTAACAACCAAGTTCCAGGATTTTCGTAGCTTTCGAGATGCTCCATGAATTGAAGCAACTTTGGATAAGTTGAATTAAGGACAAAGTTGTCCTGGGTTTGTTCCATATATTCATGAAGACTATGTACCCATAACATTGTGTAATCTAGTATGTGTAGACCATAGTTGTTGGGCGCCATACCAGGAGATGGTTCTGTTTCTAATGTGTTAGACATGAGTAAAACACCACGTTTGAGAAGCCCGGTATCACCAAAGGCAACCCGGTTAACATGGTCCACAACGTAGGCGTCTCCCCACCATTGACCTCTTTCACGCCAGGGATCAGCGTAAGCGTCCGTCATGTTTACTGGGGCAGTATCTGCGCCTAATTGCCAAATTTGGTCGAGGAGAGGGTTGGATGAGTGAAATTCACCAATCTGTGTCAGGGGATATCGTTCTTCTGAGATTCGAATGTTTTGTAGTTGAACTGGAGTATCACCCCAGACTCCAATTAAAATATACCGACCAGCGCGAGCATCAATTGTTGAAATTGAGTGAGTTGAACCATCGAGAATCCAGGAATCGACCTGATTCCATTGGGGGTGAAGGGAGCCCGGATAGGGAAGAGGCCGTTCGTATGATGTGGCAAGCCGTTCGTCCCATCCAATATCGATTAGTGTACCGGCGGGGCCAGTGGCTTCAGCTGTTAACCTGCCGTGGACTGTCCTCCCTAAGTCCAGTACAACATAAGTTGGCACACTATTGAAGGTCAGATTCAACCCACTTGCTGTCGTTGACGATATCACATGTGCTGGTTGGCTTACTGGTTCAGCCAACAGGAGCCTCCGACCTGCATGGATTCCCTGTTCAAATGGAAAGTTTGGGTATTTAACGTTTTGCTCTGAAACGCTGAAGGTCAACCCATCTGGTGGAATGTTTGAAAATGAAAAATTGTGCCAGCCAACCGGAGCGGTGAATGAAGCCCGGTAAACATCTGGTCGGTTACCCCCCATATACAACCAAGAGAGATTCCCTCCATCGAATTGGATAGCCTCAGGTATGGGTGTATCTTCTGATAGGGTTTCAATGATGATTGTCCCCGGGTTTGTTACCCACAAAGTGAGCGTATAAGGATCTGAGATTTGGGGGACCAGTTCGCCGATTGCAAAGCCCGGTGAAAGCAGACCGGTGTCAATAATGGATGAAGGAATCTGTTTATTAATCAGATGAGGAATGGATCGGGGGTAGTAATTTGCAGGAGTGCTTAGATCGAGTGGGTATTCGGTCATAACCCATGGCTCGGTGTAATTTAATTCACCTGTAAGTAGTTGGTCCATTTTGGGGACCAATTGGGGGCGAAATGCAGGTGTGGATGGAATAATTTCAACTGATTGCAGCCAGGCGGAGTCATCGTAACCGGGCTGCATCCAATTTTCTGGAAAGAGCCGCAAATCCAACAGTTCAGTAGGACCGATCAATCCCCAAGCGTGCACAGGAACGGCATCCTGTCTCCAAGCACTAGAAAGTGAACTCTTCCAAATGGATCCCGTTCTGGCCAGCACTTGGAATCGACCGTTTGAAAACCCTTTAAGATGAGCTTTGAGCATGGGGGTTACAGATTCGGAACGCCTGTTGTTCGGTGCCCACTGCACCAGGACGGCAATTAGATGTTCGCCTGCTCCCAGTGTTCCCAATTCAAAGATATCATATTCTCGCAAGGTGCGTGAAAACCGTGCCGGGCCTCGACCAACCCAATCTCCGTCTATCCAAAGCTCGTAGCGAGTATCCGCAAATATATGAAGTTCGGCATAATTCATGGGGACGCTCGTCTCAAAAGTGTGTCGGAAAAGGGCAACTTCAGACTGTGATGGGGGGGATGAATGAGCCCAGATAGGAGTATTTTCCTCCATGAAGGCATTTGTTTGATATACAAGAGGGAAATATATTGTCGTCTGGGTTGAATCACGTTGTTCTTGCGCGACAGGATGTTTACCTGCTGTCAATAATTTTGTTGATACGGGTAGTGATTTGTTTGACAAAAGATTAACACTGCCAGTAGCGGCAAAAACCAGTATTGCCAGCCATCGTACACTTGACTTAATATGAAAGGCAAATCGCGGGTTATTCATTTTTGGGATTGAGAGGAGGGGAATTGCTGACCAGTAATTTTCATTAAACCGAATTCCATGTTAAGCACCTATTCAATTTGGCTTTGAAGGTAAGCCTGGACTACCTCGCTGGTTTTTCCGACCGCCTTAATCTGTCCATGATCTAACCAGGCGGTACGATCGCACATTTTTATTACTATATCCATATTGTGTGAGACCAACATTGTGGTTGCTCCCTGATCTCGAAATTCCTGCATCCTGGCCGAGCTTTTACGCTGGAACGACTCATCGCCTACTGAAAGAACCTCATCTATGAGCAGGATATCCGGCTCCACATCGGTAGCAACAGCAAAACCGAGGCGTGCCCCCATGCCGGACGAATATGTGCGCAGAGGGACGTCAATAAAGTCCCATAATTCGGCGAAGTCAACAATCCCTTTGAACTTTTCTTCCATTTCTTGGCGCGAGAAGCCCATCAGCGCGCCGTTTAAATAAATATTTTCGCGGCCCGTTAATTCCGGGTGAAAGCCGGCTCCAAATTCCAATAGTGGTGCGACTTTACCCGCGACCACGACACGACCAGCTGTAGGTCGGAAAACGCGGGCGATCAGTTTCAGCATTGTGCTCTTACCAGCCCCATTGTGACCGATTAGGCCAAGAGTCTCGCCTCGATTTACGCTTAAATTTACATCTTGTAAAGCCCAAAAATCACGGTGGGTGACCTTTCTCTGTATCCAGCGAATTGAATATTCTTTGAAACTGCTAATACGTTCACTGGGAATACGGTAGCGCACCCCTACCTTATCAAGTTTAATTACTTTTAAGTTTTGTTTAGACATGATATGCGAACTCGTCTGCTCTTCTTGAAAAAACTACCCAACCGATGATTAGTGCAGTTATAGCCCACAATCCTGACACTAAGAATTCGGATAAATCAGGGATTCTTCCTTCGTAAATTGGCGTCCGGAAGAGGTTGATCAGATGGTACATTGGATTTACGAGTTTAATTACTGTTAGTACTCGCGCTGGCAGAAAATCATCCTTAAATATAACAGGACTGAGATAGAACCAAGCCATCAGCACAATCTGGTACATTTCAGCGATGTCTGAATAATAGATGGCTAAACTAGAGATAAATAGACCTACCCCAAGCGAGAACATTGCCAGGAATAGAATTGGTATAGGTAAGATGAGCATGCTGGGTGCAAGAGGAATGCTTAAAACCAGCATAATAATGATCAAGGGAACAAGTGATAGAAGCAGATTCACAAGACCTGTCCCGACGGCAGATACGCCGAACACAGTCCTTGGGATATAGATTCGATTGAGCAGACCACCACCCCAAACAAGATTTACAATTGCCGCATTGGTCGTTTGAGAGAAAAAGTTCCAGGCAATAAGACCAGATAATACATAAACGGGGTAGCCTTTATCTGCGCCCCCGAACACGCTCGAAAAAACAATCGTAAGCACAATGGAAGTGCCCAAAGGGTTCAGCATTGTCCATGCAACCCCCAGGACCGATCGCTTGTAACGCGTCAGGAGGTCCCGCCTCACCATCTGGTTTACAAGATTGCGGTAGCGAAAAATTTCTCGCAGTTCCTCGAGTTCCGGGGAGACTTGCTTCGATGAATCATATATCGAGCTTCTGGCTGTCTTTTCCATAAT
>JAUWPO010000159.1 GCA_030611505.1 Chloroflexota bacterium | reverse complement strand
CTGCAAGCCGTTGCGATCAGAAAAACTCCCCCTCTCCCCCGTTGACAACCAACCTTACCCATGATAATATATGACCCTGGTCATAAATGTAATTGGGTCATTGTTTTTTATAAAGGAACGTATGAACACGACAATTTCTCGCCGGGAACGCAAGAAAGAGGAGACACGCCAGCGCTTATTGAGCGTCTCGCTGGAACTTTTTCACGAGCAGGGTTACTCAACCACCACAGTCGAGGACATTACCGAGAGAGCCGACGTTGCCAAGGGCACCTTTTTCAATTACTTTCCCTCAAAGGAAGCCCTTTTAAGCGAGTTAAGCGTTTGGGGAATTGAAAAGCTGCAAACAGCAATCGATGTCAGTAATGGCGCACCTCAGAGTCCGGTTGCCCGCATTAAGCTCCTAATGCGGCTCTTACAAGAGCAGATGGGTGAGAAGATGAAGTTGCCTCGCCGGGCTTACGTAGCACGCCTGTTCACCCCACATCCAACACAACATGCCAGGTGCCGGCTTTCTGCCATCTTGACCGACCTGGTAAGCGAAGCGCAGACCCGTGGTGAGATTCGTGCAGAATTGGACGCTGTACTGGTAAGCAATTTACTGCACATGTCCTTCTTTTGGAGTATGGTGACCTGCCAGGAAAATGACGCCGGTACTCCCCTACAAGCACAATTCGAGAATATTATCGATCTTTGGATGGACGGTATTGCCGGTCCGGAATGGAGTAAAGAATGGGATCATTAGGAAGAGCAACTGGATATCTTAAACCTTATTGGCTGCTGGCGACTGGAATCTTTATCAGCCTTGTTATCGCCACGATGCTGAATCTGGTCATACCACTTTTAACGGGGCGGATTATCGACGAAGGCATCGAGGCTGGTGTAGCCCGATATATCATGCTGGGGGCGCTGGCGATGGTCGGCGTGGCTTTGCTGCGGGCGCTGTTTTCCTTCACTCAAAACTTCTGGGCTGCGAAAGCTTCCCAGAACGTGGCGTATGATATGCGCAACACCCTCTACGATAAGATCCAGAAACTTTCCTTCGGCTACCACGACCGGGCGCAGACGGGTCAACTGCTCACCCGCGCCACCAGTGATGTGGACCGGGTGCAGATGTTCGTCGGGCGTGGTTTAATTATGTTCGTCATGGCTCTGCTTATGCTGGTCGGCAGCCTGATCCTGCTCTTTTCCATCGATTGGCAGTTGTCACTCATAATGGTTGTGATTATCCCGCTTACCATGGGGATATTTATTTTGTTTGCCTCTCGCTTACGCCCCCTGTTTACCAAAGTGCAGCAATATATCGCTCAACTTAACACCATCCTGCAGGAGAATTTAGCCGGTGTGCGCGTGGTCAAAGCTTTTGCGCGCGAACCTTACGAGTGGAATCGTTTTTCAGTCGCCAACCTGGATCTGATGAACCAGACCATAGACGTTGGGAAGATGATTGCGATCGCATTCCCGCTCACCTTCCTGATCGCCAACCTGGGCACGCTGGCGGTCGTCTGGTTAGGCGGTCTCCAGGTTATTGGAGGCAGGTTGACCATTGGTGAACTGGTGGCATTCCAGAGCTACCTGTTGATGGCTACTTTCCCCATCCTGATGTTGGGGATGATCCTGGCGATGGTATCCCAGGCTTCTGCCAGCGCCGACCGGATATTTGAAATCCTGGATGCCCGATCGGAGGTGATCGAAAAACCGGACGCAATCGATCTGCCGCAGATCGAGGGAAGGGTGGCATTTAAGGGTGTCTGGTTCAGTTACTTTGGTCACAAGGGCGCTGAAAAAACTGGGAAATCGGACGGTCGCAAACAAAAGCGGGGACACGGTTCAGGGGCTGGAGGTATGGGCGGCATGGGTATGGGTATGGAGATGGGAATGGGTGGAACAGGCGCACCCCCAACACCGGAGGTAGATGATTGGGTGCTGAAAGATGTTTCCTTCGTAGCAGAACCGGGTCAGGTGATCGCCTTACTTGGGGCAACCGGATCTGGCAAGAGCACTATCATCAATCTGCTTCCCCGCTTCTACGATGTAACCCGCGGGGACGTGACCATTGATGGCATAGACGTGCGCGAAGTGACGCTCGACTCGCTGCGCTCGCAAGTCGGCATCGTGATGCAGGAGACCACACTCTTTACCGGCACTGTACGGGAGAATATTGCCTACGGTCGTCCCGATGCGTCCCTGGAGCAAGTTGTTTCGGCTGCCAGAGCCGCCGAAGCTGACCAGTTCATCCAGGAATTTACTGATGGATACGACACCCAGGTCGGTGAACGCGGCGCGACCCTTTCCGGCGGGCAGAAACAGCGTATTGCCATCGCTCGGGCTTTGCTGCTCGACCCACACATCCTGATCCTGGATGACAGCACCAGCAGTGTGGACGTCGAGACCGAGTACCATATCCAGCAAGCGCTGGACAAGTTGATGGTGGGTCGCACCAGTTTCGTCATCGCCCAGCGCATCAGTACGGTACAGAATGCCGAAAAGATCCTGGTCCTGGATGGTGGGAGGATCGCTGCCCAGGGGACCCACGAAGACTTGATGCGCGAAAGCGCCATCTATGCCGAAATCTACAATTCGCAGCTGCACAGCGATTATGAGCTGATTCCCGAACTGTGCGACGATGATTTAGAACTGATCGATACGGATCTCGATTTGGAAAGGGAGGTTGTCTGATGTTCCACGGACCAATGCGACAATTACGAGATGGGCGCGAAGAAAAAGCTCAAGATACAGGTGATACCCTGCGTCGTTTATCAGTCTATCTGAAACCATACTGGCTGGGATTGTCAGGGATCGGCGTGCTGCTCATCCTGGACACGCTTTTTCAACTGGCTGGACCATACCTAATTGGAAAGGCGGTCGACGAATTTATTATTGCTGGAGATCGAGCCGGATTGACCAGGACCATGTTGATGCTCCTGGGAGTTTATCTGGGAGCATGGGCGATGCGCTACGGCGAATTTTATGGCATGATCGTAATCGGCAATAAGGTCCTTTACAAACTGCGTACTAACATATTCGATCGTGTCCAGACGCTCTCGCTCAAATTCTTCGACCAGCACGAGGCCGGAGACCTGATGAGCCGCCTGACCAACGACGTGGATACGATCGGTCAGGTGCTTAACTCCGGTTTGGTCATGACACTCAGCAGTGCGATGCTCATCGTTGGCATCCTGGTAGCTATGTTCAGCTTGAACTGGCAATTAGCACTGGTGACCTTTATCGTATTACCGTTTATGCTTGGCGCTTCCATTTTCTTCGGCAGGCGTGCCCGCCGGGCTTTCCGGGTGACAAGAAAGACAATTGGCAGTGTGAGCGCCGATCTGGAAGAGAACATCTCAGGAGTGAGGGTAACCCAGGCGTTTGCCCGTGAGGATGAAAACATCGAACGGTTTAATGAGCTCAACCGGGCAAACCGTGATGCCAATGTCAGCGCCGAAGGAGTCACGGCAGCTTTTACGCCCACGCTGGACGTATTAAGCACCGTTGGTCTGGCGATCGTGCTGGGTTTCGGTGGTTACCTTGCGCTCCAGGACCCGCCCTTGATTACGATCGGCGTGATTGTCTCCTTCCTGGTCTACGTGCGCCGCTTTTTCCATCCCATCCAGCAGTTAGGCAGCCTTTACGCCCAGTTGCAGTTGGCTCTGGCAGGTGCAGAGCGTATCTTTGAACTGGTGGACACCAAACCCGAGCTGACCGATGCGCCTGACGCAAAAGAGATGCCCCCCATCGTCGGGAATGTGATTTTCGAGGACGTCTCTTTTTATTACAATCCGGACGAGAGCGTACTCGATAATGTTAGCCTGGAAGCCGAACCAGGACAGACCGTAGCCCTGGTTGGTCCTACCGGCGCCGGCAAGACCACGCTGGTAAATCTCATCGGTCGCTTCTACGACGTAGTAGAAGGATCCGTGAAGATAGACGGCATTGATGTGCGCAATATGACCCGCGCCAGCCTACGCTCGCAAATGGGCATCGTCTTACAGGATACCTTCCTGTTTAGCGGGTCGATAATGGATAATATCCGTTACGGGAACCTGGAGGCTAGTGACGAGGGCGTGATCGAAGCGGCCAAACTGGCGAACGCCGACACATTTATCACCCGAATGCCGGATGGCTACCAGACCGAACTTTCGGAGCAGGGCCACAACCTGAGCCAGGGGCAGCGCCAGTTGATTTCGATTGCCCGCGCGATTCTGGCCGAACCACGATTGCTAATCCTTGACGAGGCCACCAGCAGCGTAGACACCCGCACCGAGATCTTGATCCAGCGTGCGATAACCCGCCTGCTCAAGGGTCGTACAAGTTTTGTGATCGCCCACCGCCTGAGCACCATTCGCAATGCAGACCAACTATTGATCCTGCGGGATGGGAAAATTATAGAGCGAGCGACCAGCAAAGAAGGTCGTTCAGCCCACGTACAGTTGCTTGATCTGGGCGCCGAATATTACCGGCTTTACACCGACCAGTTCCGGGTGGAAGAAAAACAGGCTGAGGATGGAAAGCCAACAGGATATAAATTTCAGCAAGCAGGGACAGACTGAAAACTTTTTGCCTCGTCCGGTGGTGCAACCACAGACCTGGTGGAGAGGATGCGGCATCCAGCATGCAAAGAACGGATGCTTAAAGTTACCGGCTCACCTCCAGTGAGCGGCTCAAAATACATGAGCTTGGCACTTTAAAACATATATGGATTGCTGAAGCCATGCTTCAGCTTTGTTACCGTAAAGGCGCAAGCAATGTCCGGCTCAAAATACATGAGCTTGGCACTCCAAAGGGGCGGCGTGGGAGCCGCCCCAGCTAGGAGGAGGAGATTGCCACCGTCGCTACGCTCCCTCGCAGCAACATATTAAACTATGATATTTGACAGAGCACTAGCTCGTATTGAAGTACAAGTTACCAATGGTGAGATAAGGAAATCCGAAGCACTTGCTAAAACTAAAGCCTTTCAACCTTTAAGGGGAGTTTGGGCATCCGGCATCCACAGGACGGATGCTTAAACGAATACTTTTCGC
>JAUWPO010000150.1 GCA_030611505.1 Chloroflexota bacterium | reverse complement strand
GTTTACGGGGTGTTTACTGCTGAAGTGCCATATTCGGTCCCTGGGCCTACTTCCGCCCGCTTGATTGTATTTGAAGATGAAGAGAACAGGGACGAAATAACCCATCTCTCAAGTGTGGAGATTATCCTAAAGCCTTGAGTTAAAACTTCCTTCGATTATATTTTCCAATTTGACCGGCTGACATCTTTCCTATAAAATAACAAACGAAATAATATTGACAGGAGTCCTGAAAATGCCAAATCCCCCTTTGCCCTCCAAACGGGCACCCGCTTTCGCAGACGTTCCTGACGATAAATGGAACAACTGGCGCTGGCAGCTCAGCAATCGCATCAACACACCCGAAGAATTTGAAAAGGTGATCTCGCTGACCGATAGCGAACGGAAAGCCCTTTCCGCTTCACACCTGTTTCGAGTGGACATCACCCCTTACTTCATTTCTTTGATTGATCCCGGCAACCCCGATGATCCTGTTCGTAAACAAGTTGTGCCCACGGCTGCCGAGATGTTGCCCTTCACATCGATGATGGAGGATTCGCTCGCCGAAGACCGCCACTCTCCTGTCCCGGGGTTAGTACACCGCTATCCTGACCGTGTCTTGATGCTGGTTACTACACAGTGCGCCACCTACTGCCGCTACTGCACGCGTTCTCGAATTGTAGGCGACCCCGCGGCAACTTTCTCGCGCGATGAGTTCGAGATGCAGCTTGATTACCTCGAAAGCACCCCTCAGGTAAGGGATGTGCTCCTCTCAGGCGGTGATCCGCTCGTGCTGGCGCCCAAAATCCTGGAGGAGATCCTGAGCCGCCTGCGCGAAATTCCCCACATCGAGATAATTCGCATCGGCTCACGTGTGCCTGTTTTCCTGCCGATGCGCGTCACCACCAAGCTGACCGGCATGCTCCAAAAATACCACCCACTGTGGATCAACATCCACGTCAACCACCCTAATGAGATCACTGCCGAACTGGCAGAAGCATGTGATCGCATGACTCGAGCCGGCATCCCGCTGGGCAACCAGACGGTCCTGCTCGCTGGGGTGAACGATAACGTCCACATCCAGCGTGACCTCGTACAGAAACTGGTACGCATCCGCGTACGACCGTACTACCTCTACCAGTGCGACCTTGTTGAAGGCGCCGGTCACTTCCGCACACCTGTCGCAAAGGGGATCGAGATCATGGAAGGGCTGCGCGGTCACACCTCTGGATTCGCCGTGCACCAGTACATCATCGATGGACCAGGTGGTGGGGGTAAAATCCCCGTTTCACCCAATTACATGCTCAGCATGTCCGATCACAAAATTGTGCTACGCAACTACGAAGGCTTCATCACCACATACGAAGAGCCGACCGGGTACCTGCCCGAAAGCGCAGCCAAGTTTGAGGGGCAGAAGCGACTCGAGCCAGGTCAGAGCGGAATCTCCAGCCTGCTCGAAGGCAAACAGATGTTCATCAAACCAGAAGGTTTTGAAGAAATACACGCAAGGGGAGGACTCCAACACCGCTTGAAGGATGAACGCAAGTGGATGTCCCTGGGAATCGGACCCGGAGAAACTGAAGAGGCGCAGGACGAAAACGAATAGAAACGAATAACTACGCCCTTGACAAAATCCGCATATTTGGTACAATTATTATCAAGATTATCGTAAATTATAGTAATTTGGAGCATACTGCATATGAATATTTGCACGTGTATGAAGCGGGGATTGTAATCACCGCCTCGTCACGATAACAGAACAGAAGTAGCAGAAAACTACTTTCTACGACCAACAAATTGACGAAGGGTGGTTACAGCCCCGCTTACGAAATATTTTCGTAAAGCGCAGCAGGATTTGGCATCGCTGCGCAGCACCCTTTTTTCGTACCTGTTGGTCGTTTTGCTGTAAACATTTCGGAGAATTTAGATGGAAATAATGACATTACCGGAAATAGAAATATCCACACACCGTTACGATGGTCTGGAAAGTGCAGTTGGGAATACCCCGCTGCTGCCACTGCGCCGCGTCAGCGAGCACCTGTCCTCATACGTGCAGGTTTTCGCCAAAGCCGAGTGGTTCAACCCCGGCGGCTCTGTCAAGGATAGACCCGCTATAAACATCCTGAGAATTGCATTGGCGCAGGGTTCATTAACACCTGGGATGCAGCTGCTTGATTCCACATCCGGAAATATGGGCATTTCATACGCCACGTTTGGACCCGCTTTAGGTATACCAGTTACCCTGGCTATGCCCGCCAACGCCAGTCCTGAACGCATCACCATGCTGCGCGCTTTGGGCGCCGAGCTCATCCTGACAGACCCGTTGGAAGGCTCTGATGGTGCGATCCACACCGCCCGCCAGATGGCAGATGAATACCCTGATCTCTATTACTACGCCAACCAGTACGATAATCCCGCCAACTGGCAGTCCCATTTCAACACCACGGGACCAGAGATCATCCAGCAGACCGGAGGAGAAGTCACCCACTTCGTCGCCGGGTTGGGTACTTCCGGGACCCTGACCGGTGCCGGTCGCTATTTGCGCCAGTTCAATCCACGCATACAGATCATTGCCGGGCAGCCAGATTCACCTTTCCACGGTTTGGAAGGCCTCAAACATTACCCCTCAACCATCAAGCCGGCATTTTATGATCCCGAACTACCTGACCGCACGTTAGAAATCCCAACCGAAGAGGCATACTCCATGGTTCGCCGCCTGGGGCAGGAGGAAGGGCTATTTGTGGGAATCTCGTCGGGTGCCGCAACCGTGGCTGCCCTACAGGTCGCGGAGCAACTGGACAGGGGTGTTGTGGTGACTGTCTTCCCGGACGCCGGTTATAAATATCTCAGTGAGAAAGAACTTTGGGAAAATTGACGCTACAAATCACATCTTTATTGCTAAAACAGGTCCACGCCCTTGGAGAATCGGCTTACCCGGATGAAGGCGCTGGGTTGCTGCTCGGAAGAACCGATGACAACACCCGGCAAGTGATTGCCATTCTGGAGATGACCAACGCCCGCAAGAAATCCGCCCGAAGAAGCCGTTATTTGATCACACCACGGGATATGCTGCGCGCCGAACGTGAAGCCTCAAGGCGCGGTCTAGACGTGCTGGGCGTCTTCCACTCCCACCCCGACCATCCCAACCGACCATCCGAGTTCGACCGGGAGTGGGCTTTACCCTGGTTCTCATACCTCATCACGAGTGTTCAGGATGGATCAGCCGTACAGAGTCTTTCCTGGCGTTTGCAGGAAGATCGTTCAGAGTTTATCGAAGAAGAGATAATTGAGCTGCGTGGTGTATGATACAAGACACCTCATACTGAGGCGCATAAAAGAAACTATGTTAGTATTTGGTTGGAAGATGTAGCAGGTCTTCCCCTCTATCTAAAGGATCACACAATGCCATCTTTACGAATCCCGACCCCATTACGAACCTACACCAATGGTCAAAGCGAAGTCGCTCTGGGTGGTCGCACAGTATCCGAAGCGATGAGCGATCTGGTAGCGCAATACCCTAACCTCAAGCAGCACATCTTCAACGGTCAGGGGTCTCTGCGCCCTTTTGTAAACCTTTTCCTGGGTGAAGAGAACGTCAAAGATCTGGGAGGTCTTGACACACCCCTGGAAGAGAACGACCGTATGCTCCTGATACCCAGCATCGCCGGCGGCAGCAACTAATATAACTATGCCTCTCGAACTCTCTCATTCCGAAATCCTGCGCTACTCACGCCACTTGCTGATCCCCGAAGTGGGTCTAAGCGGTCAGCGCAAATTGAAAGCTGCCTCAGCCCTAATCATAGGCACCGGCGGCTTGGGTTCTCCCGTTTCGCTCTATCTGGCGGCAGCCGGCGTGGGGCGCATCGGGCTGGTGGATTACGATGTGGTGGACTTTTCCAACCTGCAGCGCCAGGTCATCCATGCGACCTCTGGACTGGGCAGCCTCAAAGTAGAATCCGCTCGGGATCGTATGCTGGATATCAACCCAGACATACGGGTCGATACCTACAATGAGCCATTCACATCAGACAACGCTGTGCGTATTGCCCAGGACTACGACATCTTGATCGACGGCACCGACAACTTCGCGACCCGATACCTGACAAACGACCTGTGCGTGCTGCTCGGCAAACCCAATGTTTACGGATCGATCTACCGCTTCGACGGGCAGGTCAGCGTTTTCGACGCCCGCTATGGACCCTGTTATCGCTGCCTGTTCCCAGAGCCGCCGCCCCCCGGTCTGGTACCCTCCTGTGCCGAGGGCGGTGTGCTGGGAGTCTTACCGGGAACTATAGGCACAATCCAGGCGACCGAAGCGCTTAAAATCTTGCTGGGTATCGGAGAGCCGCTCATCGGGCGATTGCTGCTTTACAACGCCCTGGATATGTCCTTCGATTTTGTCAAGCTGCGCAAAAACCCGCAATGCAAAGTCTGCGGACTCGATCCGGAAGTCACAGAGTTAATCGATTACGAAGAATTTTGTGGTGTTCCGGGATACGACCTCGAGAAAGGTTCCGTGGGTGGTGATTGGGACATCACTGCCGAGCAGCTCGCTGATAAGCTGGAGCATGGGGATCAAATACGTCTCCTGGACGTGCGTGAACCGCACGAACTGGAGATATCCCATCTCGATGGAGCGACCGTGATTCCGTTAGGTCAGTTGGCCGCGCGGCTATCCGAATTGGACAGCGCCGAAGAGATGGTCGTGTTATGCAAGTCCGGGACCCGCTCGGCGCGCGCCCTGGAATTGCTGGTCAGCGCAGGCTTTCGTAAAGTGAAGAATCTCGAAGGGGGCATCAACGCCTGGGCTGAGGAAATCGATCCCAGCCTGCCGATTTACTAGTCCGAAAGGAGCACGAGGGCTAATAGATGCTGTGGGACTTCAGCCTCTTCCTCTCACAGGCTGATGCATCAACAAAGAATGCTACTCTCCTGCCAACTCTAATGGTTCCCATATTGCTAGAAATGCCGCTGTTTATCTACGGAATATGATTGTTCCGCGACTAGAAACATCAGCAACCGGTAGCCAGCGTGTGATGCGGTCGGTCATTCGGCGCGCCTGTCAGTGTGCTCCTTCCTGCGCACTCGCCGGATTGCATCAAACAGCATGACCAAAATAGCGACGCCGTTCAAAGCAAAAAAAATAGTGACCAGTTTAGAGAGCTGGGTTGTAGGTGAGAGATCGCCGTAGCCAATGGTGGTCAATGTGATAACCACGAAGTAAAACGAGTCCAGCCAGTTCCATCCTTCCAGCCAATGATAGACGATGGCGCCAACTACGATCAGACTTGCCGCATAGATGAAGACCGGACGGGTGCTCGGATCACGCATCACATTCAGCATCAGGAATTTCTCGAAAGGTTTGATTTTGGGTCTTTTCTTGGGTTCGCTCATGAGATTCTTTTTAATACTCCACTTTCTTCTGGGAAGCTGACTCCCGGGTGATTTTCTATTTCCGACCTTCTTTGGAGGTCCCAGATTCTTTGCTTATCTTGGTTGACCAGGCTCGCATCCCAACGAATAACCCCAGCGCGGCGATGGGTAGAGAAATGCCGGCAGCAGGTGCTGCAAGCAGGTCTTTTCTTGAACCGGACCTTATGCATTTGTGACAATGGCTACGGAGATGGGCAAATGACGTGGTCGACAACCTCGACTCGGGAGGAATCAAATTG
>JAUWPO010000136.1 GCA_030611505.1 Chloroflexota bacterium | reverse complement strand
GTGGAACCCCTGCTGCGTACAATTGTGCACAGCGCCCCGGCTTTATTACGTTCATCTAATTCTGCCAGCGCCTGGTAGATCGACAACGTCTATTCCTCCAGCAAACCAAGAACATTCGGTAGAAGTTGTTTTTTACGGGATACTACACCCTGCGCTAATCTTGTCCCATCAGGTTGACGGGGATATGGCAAATCATCCAGAATAAGGGGCGCGTTCACAGATAAAAGTCGGCTGGTATTACCAACAACATCCGTTACCATCAACATGGAGAAATCTAACCCTCGCTGCTGGCGCAAATCATTTAGTGCCTCCAATAATTCTTCTCGATGCTCTGACAACTGCATCAGATCAGTAACTTCGACCTGAGCAATAGCAAACTTGTACCCACCAGATTCGTACAACTTCAAATCTGTGCTGACAATCTCCTTTGGATCACGCCGCGACAATCCAGCACCCGCTTTTAAGACCTGGTCCCCAAATGAAGCAATCGTTTCTCCATCCAAAGGTCCGTTATGGACAAAAGCCCAACGAGACAAGCGATCTGCCGCCAGTTGGTCGCGGTCGGTCGCAGTAGGCGATGTAAGAATGAGCGTATCTGAAAGCAATCCCGCCAAAAGCAAACCTGCGATCTCAGGTGGAGCGCTTAATCCAGCTTCCTCAATTCTTTCTGAGACAAGGGTGCTGGTGCTGCCCACAACATCAACGGAAAAACGTATCGGAATGTGGGTGGACATATGCCCAAGGCGGTGATGATCTAAGATTTCGACCAGTTCAGCTTCCTCGAGTGCTCCTATTGATTGGCTGGGTTCATTATGATCAACTAAAATTACCTGCATGCGGGGAGGGTTTAAGGCATCTCGCTGCCTGGTTACACCTAAATAGACACCATTCTCATCAACGATTAAAAATTCATTATGTTCCTCACGTAATATGCGGTTGAGAACATCCCGAATACGAGTTCCAGCTTGGAAGCGAGGGACGTTGGTATCGCAGGCTTCATGACACGGTTGATCCAGCAGTTCAGCTAAACGCATTTCCTGGCTTCGTGGATGCGGACCAACGTAATTGCTTAAGTAGTTAAACAGACTCAAGCCAGTGATCAGACCGCCCGGTTTCCCATTTTCGGGATTAACAATCGGAGCAATACCTCTGGTGCGGCTTAATATCGCCCATGCCTCTCTTAAGGGACTATCAGGAGCAGCCGTGTCCAGACGCCTTGTAACCGCCTCAAAACGCGGTGAGGCATCAGTTAGAAGAACTGGTGCATCAATATCCAGTCGCTTGAGAACCCAAATGGTTTGGGGATTCAGCGCGCCTGCCCGGGCAGCGACAACATCCCAACCCTTGCTCTCGTGCAGCAACCATGCGTAGCCTACTGCTGATGCGATCGAATCTGTGTCTGGATTTACATGTCCAACAACGTATGTGAGACTCATTGTGATTTTTCTCTTAATTTTCCATTTATCCGGGAGCTATCATACCGTTTCAGTAAAAGGTATGGGTAACATATAATTGGTTAAACTCCACTATCCCAATGCTTATGAAAACGGTTGAAAAGAGTTTACCATAATGGAAATATCAATCGGCTTCTTTTGGATTATTCTGCATGGCTTGCCAAACTTTTTCTGGGGTGATTGGAATGTCATCCATCTGTATACCAAGCGCATCAAGAACGGCATTGCCAACTGCAGGGGCTACACCATCCATCGGGATCTCAGCCACGGCTTTTACACCAAATGGATGAGAGGGCTCAAACGTCTCAACAAAAATGGTCTCCAACTCAGGCATTTCATGAGCTTGGAAAATATGATAATCACGCAGATCGCGTTCGCGCGCTCGTCCTTCATCATCATACAGCATCTCCTCACAGACAGCGTAACCCAGTGCCTGGGTCATGCCCCCTTCAACCTGACCTGAAGCTGTGATAGGGTTGACAATCACTCCTGAATCTACCGCCATAACAAGCTTATCCACAACAATTTCACCAGTATCAATATCAACCGTAACTTCCGCGAACTGAGCAGCGAATGGAGGAGGGGAGACTGGCGACATAAACGAAGCCACACCCATTATTTGTTCCTGGTTTTCATGGTGAAGAGCGTTATGCCCAATTTCTGCCAGGGTGAATGAGCGTCCATTGAGCGCGATGGCTTTCCGATCAGTCAAACGGATGTCTTGGGGGGTGATACGACCGCTCCGTTTATCGCCTTGTTCTTCCACTCCGTTTATATCCAAGCCATTATCCTCATTCATCATATTGGCTGCTCGAATACGGATACGCTCAGCAACCTGTTGAGCAGCTTTCACCACCGCAGCGCCTGACACATACGTCGTGCTGGATGCATATGCACCTTTATCGAAAGGAGTGAAATCGGTATCCGATGAATACACGATGACATCATCTATTGGTACACCCAGGACTTCGGCCGCCATTTGTGCCAGGACAGTATCCGAACCAGTCCCTAAATCAGTTGCTCCAACTAAAAGGTTGAAGGATCCATCATCGTTCATCTTGATGCTGGCGCCACCCATATCCAGGTAAGGGATAGCTGTGCCCTGCATGACAAGTGCTACACCAATTCCACGCCTCAAATGCGGTTTTCCAGGAAGTTTCTTCCAACTCGAATTGTAATACTTTTGATCCCAACCAATTGCAGCTTTCCCCTGCTGTACGCATTGTTCCAGACCACATGTTTCGATTATCTCCGGTCGTGGTTCCCTTCCTTCGCTCCATGCTGTACTGAAGGGGTGCAACTCCCCTGATCTTAATGCGTTCTTCAATCGAAACTCCAGAGGATCCAATTCCAACTCGCGTGAAATTCTCTCCATATGGCGTTCCAGCGGCCAGAAACCTTGTGGGACGCCATAACCGCGATATGCTCCTGCTGGCGGATGGTTGGTGTAAACGATATCGGCATGGAAACGAATGTTGGGTGATTTGCGATAAGAGCCGTCCCCAACGTAGAGCGCCATGGATTTATGACCCGTGTTCCCTGTAACGGTAAGAGCGTGACAGCCATAAGCGCCGGTGTCAGATAGTACGATCATCTCGTTCGCAGTCATTGTGCCATCTTTTTTAACACCAGTTTTCATGTGTATGCGCATTGGATGCCGTGAACGCGCGGCGATGAACTCTTCTTCGCGTGTGTACTCATAAATGACTGGACGCCTGGTTGCAATCGTGAGATGCGCCGCCACGTCTTCAGCCAGCACTTCTTGTTTTCCTCCGAAACCCCCACCAATACGCGGCTTGATCACCCGGATGCGTTTGATGGGCAATTCGAGTACAGGGGCTAATTGGCGGCGTACATGAAATGGAACCTGGGTGCTGGTGCAAATAACCAGACGATCGTCCTCATCCCAATATGTGAGCACAACATGCGGTTCTATGTGAGCCTGCTGGACCTTCGGCACCTCGTACTCGGCCTCAATAATGTGATCCGCCTCAGCAAATCCCTTCTTCACATCGCCAATATCGATATGGATTTGAGCTGCCAAGTTCTTCGATGGGTCTGAATCAGCGAAATTTACATACTCCGGCTCGTCATGCAGGATGGGAGCTCCCGGTCGCATCGCCTCCGCCGGGTCCAAAAGATGCGAAAGAGGTTCGTACTCGACTTCAATTAATTCCAAGGCCAAATTGGCGATCTCTTCGGTTTCTGCAGCCACGAACGCCACGCGGTCCCCGACAAAACGCACCTTCTCATCCAGGGAGAAAGTGTCCAATGGTCCAGGTATGGGGTCTGATTGTCCTGCAGTGGAATACACCACTCGTGGGATATCCTGCCAGGTCAATACCGCCGCTACACCTGGCAGCTCGCGAGCCCTGCTGGCATCAATGCGTTTAATCCTGGCATGTGCTAGGGGACTATGAAGCACCTTAGCGACCAACATGTCTCGCTTCTCAAAATCGGCCGTAAAGGCAGGTTTACCTTGAACGAGTTTGAGCGCATCTACCTTCTTTTCTGGTTTTCCGATAGTGCTCCAGGTCTCTTCTTTGGGTGTTACCTGAATGCGCGGCAGTACACGAGTTCGGGAAGCGATATCTACTGCAGGGGATGCTGAAAGTTCTCCGATATCGGGTGGTTCTCCCCCACTACCGGGAATCCATTCTGGGGGCACAGGTATCGCTCCTCCCTCAGGCTTAAAGTCTTTAATCGGCTCAACGGCTTCTCCTCGCAGCACGGCGGCAGCCCGTAAGACTGCCTGAACGGGTTTCACATACCCCGTACAACGGCATAAGACACCTGACAGCGCATCACGTACCTCAGTTTCATCGGGTTCAGGATTACGATCCAACAATTCTTTAGCAGCCAGGATCTGTGCTGGTGTGCAATACCCACACTGCAGCGCTCCAATCTCAACAAACGCTTGTTGGATTGGATGCAGCCCCTTCGATAACTTCCATCCCAGTTCCGGATGTTCACCTATATCCTCAATTGTCTGGATATGATGTCCCTCAGCCTGAGCCGCCAGATACACGCAGGAATTAATCGGTTTGCCGTCCAGAAGAACAGCACAAGCCCCGCACTCTCCGGTCTCACAACCATGTTTTACACTGAAGAATCCAAGCCGGCGCATAACCTTCAACAAGTTTTCACCCGCATCTACCTGTAGATCATGTAAGACTCGATTTACATTGAGACTGATTTTCATAGGAGTTCCTTTCAGATCACCTTCTTAAATATATTATTGCTCTAAGCACCGTAAGGCAAGAATACCGGCAATTTCTTTTCGATAGTTTGCGGATGCCCACTCATCTTGTGCTTGACTGTAAGCGCTGATCGCAGCTGCTTCGACACCCCCGGATTCCGGACCATCGAATGCCAATACAGGTTCGCTGCCAAAACCACCCAGCGCGACACGTGTGCGCCCGGAAGACCACCGGCTCACCGCCGCACAAACAATGGGTAAATCTGCGGGTGTTCTGGCAACATATTCGTAAGCTAAGGTTGTGTTTAGCGGTATTGTCACTTTGGTGATTAAACGACCTCTCAACATCTCGGTGCGAAATGGTAGTAAATCACCCAGACCTATCTCTTCGGCTTCTGCCTTTCTAGATGCTGATACGATTCTAATACTCGCATCCAGGGCCAGCATCGCAGTCGTAAATGGAGATCGACCACCAGCAGAGACAATTGTTCCTGCGACGGTCGCAACCTGCCGGAGATTATATGTCGCTTCGTGCTGGATTGCCTTTTTAAACGCTTCCTGTAATACATGGTCATCTGCAACTGAGGAATGGAAGAAATCTAGAAGAGTTTGCAGCGTCAGCATCGCACTCAGGTCTAAATAATTTGCACGTTTGCTGATGGTATCCAACCCCAGAGACTGGAGATCGACTGCAGCAACCGCTTCTGCTGATGGGCGATTTAGTGCTGAGCCGCCTGCCAACGGCAGGGTTACAGGTTCAGTGCGAGCCAGAAGAGCAAGGGCATCTTCAATAGTCTGCGGTCGGTGATATTCGATGATCATAGAATTGTCCTCTATTAAAATCCAATCTTGGATAAAATCTAGAAATTAAATATATCATGTCTTGTTCCTTTCTTCCAAATCCCTCTCGCCTTCTTCATAGACCTGCCAACCTAGTGCGTTCAAATCCACCGATTCTAAAACATCCGAGGGAACATCTACCAGCAGCGCTTCCGCTTCGGCAAGCAGCTCTCCATGCGGTCCGTAAATTACACTAGTAGCAGTGGCAGTCCGCCCCCTGCTTTTGCCAATCCTGCCCACCATGCGGAGAAGTACACCGGTGGGTACATGATTGCGATAACGGATGTTCAAACGGGCGGTGTACATAAACCGGGGAGGGTCGCCACCCATATGAGCTCGACCTGCCACTTCATCCAACATGGCAGCGACAATGCCTCCATGAACAACCCCGGGATAGCCCTGATACCTGTCAGGAACTTCGTACTCGGCTGTGACTTCACCCGGTCCGGTATCATAAAATTTCAACTGCAAGCCAAAATCATTGTCAACTCCACAAACAAAGCATTGATAGGAGTTCGGTTGTAAATTTTTCACGATGCATCCTCTCTCTGATATAGATTACAACTCGTAGTGTTTAAAAGATATGTCGCTTACTTATGGAAAGCTTTAATCGGAGGGGAATTCGTTTGAGATATTTCAATTTCCTCCTTAAACCTTACTTGTAAAGCGACTCTAATTATACATGTAGATAGCTGGCTTCTAATGCCATCACTGCGGTATAATAATCTCCTACAAGTAATAATTTCCCCTTAGGAGGTGCACACTAATTAAATGCTACGGAAAGACAGCGCAAGGACCAAGCTAGTATATTGATCAAATGGTTAAATAGTCTACAATCCAATAAAACTTCATCGATTGGCTATAGATTATCAGGCGACATGACTAGTGTGGTTGACGAGGATGAGGGTTCCTGTTCGCAATAACAGGCTAACCGGTCAGTTTGATTTCATTCATAAAGGATGATTTTATTCTTAAGGCTGCCAGCCTATGACTGGAAAAATCGAAAGATCAGCGGAAGCCCTCCGGGTGTGCCACCACCCGATGTCTTTCCCTCCAAAAATTACTCCTAAACAACACCATGCGGGAAACCGGGATGGACAAAAAATGGAGAGTGGTTGCATCAAGATGTGTGAGATGAAATTACACGAAATGTCTCACGAATAAAAAATGTGTGATTAATCGTTTGTGGTTGATTAACATGCACAAGGACATGGAGGGAACCCAAAAATGTGTGGAATCGTCGGATACATCGGCTCGCGTGACGCGACGCAAGTTATCCTTAATGGATTGAAGCGGCTTGAGTACCGCGGCTACGATTCGGCTGGAATAGCCGT
>JAUWPO010000033.1 GCA_030611505.1 Chloroflexota bacterium | reverse complement strand
CGACTGGCAGATCACCCGCCACTGGGTGGACTACAATGTGGAAGAGGAAATTGCCGCTTTAGAATCAAGCGATATGCCGTATAAGGGGGATTTTATTCGCTCCTTCATGTGAGAAGCGAATTATTCTTGCCTTATTCCAATGCTCTGCGTTGAATCACCCTCTCCTATGTAATATATTTTCACTCACATCCGGGAGAGCTGTCCTGGGCAATGAAATGTCAATATGTCATCGCGCAGCCATCCGCCCGCGGGTCGCTGCCGGCGCACAAGACTCCGTTCTCAGGGCGGCGGGTGATGATTTGACCCCGTCCGAAGATGTGCCGCCAATGCTGGTCCACCTGCATAACCGGGTGACCCATTTCAGCCAAGGCAGCCATGACCCCCACGGGAATCCCAACCTCCAAAGCTACGCTCCCGCCGGCTTCTCCATTAGTGATGCAGAAGCGCGGCCTGTCCAAGGCAGCCTGGGGATCCAGTTCGTCGTCGTTTAAAGCAATCACGACCTGGACATGACCCTGAGGCTGCATAAAGCTGCCCATGACCCCAAAGCTGGCATACAGTTCTTCTTTGCGCTTGCGGGTGGTGTTCCCATCGGGCAGACGTGTTGCCAGTGCCGGGATGATTGTGTGATAAGGTCGTTTGCCGGGAGCCAGGGCGTTTGGATGAGTGGGATCGAGGCTGAAGTTGTGACCGCGATTTTGCAGGCTGAACCCACAGCCATCCGGCACTATTCCGGTCCCAAATCCCATATAATTGCTGTTGATGAAGGAGCAGGCGTTACCCTGCCCATCAACAACGCTTAAATAGACCGTATCCGAGGATACCACCGGGCTGCCCCGCTGTTGGTCTAGAGTAGCTCTAGCTGGATCGATCAGTTTACGTCGTTCAGCTGCGTATCCCTTCGAGAGCAGCTCATCCATGGGTATGTGATTGAACGCTGGGTCAGATACGTACCAGCGTGTATCGGCAAAAGCCAGGCGCATGGCTTCAATTTCCAGGTGCAGGCGTTCTGCGGAGAGTGGCTCCAATTCAGGCAGTGCAAAGCCTTCTAAGATGTTCAATGCCAGGAGGGCAGTCAAACCCTGACCGTTGGGGGGGCATTCCCATATTCGGATGCCGTGATAGGTTGTGTTGATCGGTTCTTCCCACGTGCTATGGTGGGCTGCCAGGTCTTCCACTGCCATACAACCGCCCGCAGCCTGGACAGCGTTTGCAATCACTGCAGCGATTTCACCTTGATAGAAAGCGTTCATCCCACCCTCGGCTATGATGCGCAGCGTGTGCGCCAGGTCCGGGTTGCGGAAGATTTCGCCCGGGCACGGGGCACGACCGTTGATGGTCAGATGGTGACCGCCGGGCGCGGTTTTTAACTGCTCGTTTACGCCGCGCTGCCAGAAATATGATGTGATGGGGGCGACCGGGAAGCCCTCTTCTGCCAGGCGAATAGCGGGGGTCAGGATATCAACCATCGACAGGCTGCCGTGGCGTTCGACCAGGTCGCACCAGCCGGCGCATGCGCCCGGGACTGTGACGGTATACGGGTGGAAGGGAGGTAGTTGTTCCGCAAAGCCTGCGCTGCGCAGCAGCTCAAGTGTCAACCGAGCCGGTGCGCGCCCGGACCCATTTAAAGCGCTGATGTCTCCGCAGGTGCCGTCGTAATATAAGGCAAAGCAGTCGCCGCCGAGACCGGTTGAACCCGGTTCAGTGACGTTCAATGCAGCCGCAACGGCTACCGCCGCATCGGCGGCGTTGCCCCCTTTGGACAGGATTTCCAGACCGGCAGCCACAGCTAAAGGCTGTGAAGCTGCCACTACTCCATTGGTTGAATATACCGGAGAGCGGCGAGAGTGAAATTCCTCAGACGACTTCAATGCCTTCGCCTTCCACGACCTCGCCGATGACCCATAAATCTTGTCCTAATTGAGCGGCTCTATCAAGCATTGAGTCCACATTTTCAGCGGGGATGGATAACAGCAACCCACCGCTGGTCTGGGCGTCAAACAACAACATTTGGGAGGCTTCGTCGATTCTTTGATCGAACTCTATATTGTCGCTGTAGAATGCGCGGTTATCGTAAGACCCTCCAGGGAATGCCCATTCTGCTGCGTATTTCCTCGCACTTTTAAGAATGGGAATTTTGTCATAGATGAAGCGTAAACCAACCCGGGATGTGGAGGCCATCTCGTATGCATGCCCGAGCAGGCTGAAGCCGGTGATATCCGTGCCCCCACGTGAGCCGAATTCGGATGCCAATTCGCTGGCAGTTCTGTTGAGGCGTTTCATCCATTCCACGGCCTCAGCGACATCTGCCGGATCGGCAACACCGTTCTTCAAAGCGGTTGTGACTGTGCCAAAACCGATGGGCTTGCTCAGCACCAGGGCTTCACCCGGATGAGCGCCGCCTTTGGTCAGCATGCGCGCCGGGTCGACAAAGCCGAGCACAATCAAGCCGTATTTCGGTTCTTTATCCTGGATAGTATGTCCCCCCGCCAGAACGACGCCGGCTTCGCGCGCTTTCTCCGCACCGCCGCGCAGGATCTCGGCGCCGATCTCAACTGGCAAATTGGGCGGTAAAGCAGCCACGTTTAAAGCTAAAAAGGGACTTGCGCCCATGGCGTAGATATCAGAGAGTGAATTGGCGGCTGAAATGGCGCCATAGTCGTAGGGATCATCCACAACCGGTGTGAAGAAGTCGGTTGAGACGACCAGAGCGCGCTGCTCGTCTATACGCCATACGGCCGCATCGTCCGCTTCACCCATACCGACCAGTAAGTCCGGGAAATCGGCGGGTTCGAAAATGCCTTGGATTGGGCGCAGCACCTGCGCCAGCGCTTCTGCGCTTAGTTTTGACGCTCAGCCAGCACAGCTTGAAAGGCTGGTGAGGCGAATCTGTCGCCCGGAGGGGGGTTCAGCAGATAGGTTCATGATTCCTCAAGGAGTTGATGTTGGTGTGGGAGTTGGCAATGGGGTTGCTGTTGGTATCGCGGTAGGCACCAATTCAGTGTCACTCGCTAACGCCGGCTCCATTGTTGGCACTGGCAGGATGTAAGGCACGTTGTTGGGCACAAGCATGACCTGGACACCTGGTGCCAGTTTTGTGATGTAAGTGTATGTCAGCAATTCCGGGTTGTCTGCCAGGGCTTTTTGGATCACCAGCAGGGCTTTTGATTCGGCATCGGACTGGATCAAGCGCGCCTCAGCCTGACCTTCAGCCTGGATCACGGTCGCGTCCGCCTTACCCTGGGCGACCTGGCGAGCTTGTTCGGCTTCTTGTTTGCGCTGTTCGACAACAAATTTGGCTTGTTGGGCTTCCTGTTCCGCGATTTGTTTCTGTTCGACGGATGCGGCGTACTCAGATGAGAATGTGATGTTACGCAGCACAAAGTCGATCAAAAGCAGTCCGTTTTCGTTCAATTTAAGTCTCATGTTATCGTTTATTTGCTGGGTCATCTCGGCTCTTTGAGAACTGTATACCTCTTCTACACCGAATTGAGAGACAGCATCACGGATAACGCCCCGTGATAAAGGTCGAACCAGGTCATCCGCATAACGGTCCTGCCATTCGATGTGCACTTTTATCACCTGATCGGGATCTAAAGCATAGATCACCGACGAATCGATGAGCACTGCCTGACCATCTGAAGTGCGCGCCGAGATCGAATCATCACCGGCGACCTGCCCCTCTTGGTGAACCGTGGACATAGTGTAGGTCTGGCGTGAAATCGGGTATTTCACCACAGTCTCAAGGAACGGTACTATCCAGTTCAGACCTGGTTGCAGCGGCTGTTCCCGGTACCCATCAGGTGCAACCGCCGAGATCACAACCGCCCGTTCTTCCGGTTGGACGAACTCCAATCCGGCGCTGACCGAGGATAAAATAGCGGCGAAAATAGCCACGACCAGTATGCCTATGGATAAGGCTTTCACACTCTTGCCTCTAGATGCCTTTACTACGGCTAGAACAATCATTCCCACCACAGCAACCCAGAGCAAACTGACAAATGCACGCAGGACAATCGAAACGTTCATGTATTATTACTCCTTGTAGTATATCTAAATAATTTGATGGATATCATTCCGCCAGCGGCCGGAACCCCTGAGAATTTTTTACAATTCAAGCCTGAGCCGGATTGCTAAATTGTAGAAACGAGCATGCCGAATGACCAAAGTCTAAAAACCAGGTGGGACGCATTGAAAAAAATGCCTCGTACCTTGGATAAAGAATACCACGCTTTATAATTTGAATCTTACTCTATTTCTTTTTCACTGAACAGTGCATTTAGCGTTTTGGACCACTTTAATCAGACTTATTATTTGTTGTAACCTTGTATATTCTAAACCGTTTTTCTACCTAAGCACTCCTATTATCTGAGGGATTTCTTATGAAAGGCGGACAAAAATATGCCCCTTGTTTTAAATCAGGTATGTTTGTGATGTTGCTTTGCAATTTGAATTATGTTACCATGCTGGTACGCGCCTCGTAGCAGGAAGGGGTGCACCGCTGCGCTGGTTTTAATACACACCTCTGGCAAATGACTGCTGGCGCGCCCAAGAACGAATCGTTTATCTAAACTTTATGGTAGGGACATGAATATTCTGGCATTTTTCGCTCATCCTGACGATGAAACCATGTTGGCTGGCGGTACTTTAGCTCTTCTGGCGCACAGTGGATCCCAAGTGCACTACTTATCCGCCACACGCGGAGAAGGGGGTGAGTTGGGTGAACCGCCGCGCTGTAGGGTTGAGGAACTCGGCGAGGAGCGCGCAAAGGAACTGGCTTGCGCCGTCCAAGCCCTGGGGGGTATCAGCCTGACTTGCCTCGCTTATGCAGACCCAAGTGTTGGTCCCGGAGATGAGCTGTATCCTTTCACGACCAACCTGGCAATGCTGTCAGGGCAGATCGCGGCCAAAATCCGGGAATATCAAGTTGATGCCCTCATTACGCACGGTTCGAATGGTGAGTATGGTCATCCTGCGCATGTGCTTTGTCATCGAGCTGCCCACCTGGCTGTCACATCTTTAGGAGACCAGGCTCCGTTGATGTATACAGTTCAGGCTGCCTTTGATGGGCATCCCCATCCGCGGCTTGCTAACCGCGATGATCCGGCACACCTGATCCTGGGTGTTACGCCTGTGATCCGCTATAAAACCAGGGCTGCGTTGTGCCACCGCACGCAGTTTGCTTTGTTTGTACGCCGCTCGTCCAAACTAGCCGGGCGGCGATTAAAGGTGCCTGAAGTAATCCTGAGGTTGGAGAGCCTGCATCGTGCCATCCCGCCCACTGTTGCCGAACCTGATGACCCGCTAGCACGGGTGCTGCGCTCGTGGTTGCTAAAAACGTAAAACTTTTTCTGAATCTATCTCTTTAGCGCTCCATCCAAATAGTTACTGGACCGTCATTTGCGATTTCGACCAGCATAGGGGCTCCGAATTCGCCGCTTTGGGTTGCGACTCCCTTGCTGTTCAGCAGTTCGACGAAGCGCTCTACCAATGGGTGGGCAATCTCCGCTGGTGCGGCGTCCGTAAATGACGGGCGGCGACCCTTGCGTGTATCGGCATATAAGGTGAACTGAGACACGACGATTGCCTCACCGTCCACGTCGAGCAGAGATCGATTCATTTTCCCTCCCTGGTCTTCAAAAATACGCAGATTCGCGATTTTATCAGCCAGGTATTGGGTTTGTTCCTCACCGTCATCAGGACCAATCCCCAGCAGGATTACCAATCCAGGTCCGATCTCAGCGACTGTGCGCCCACCAACTGTGACCCGACCATGCTGAACGCGCTGTAGAACGACTCTCATAATGATTGGGGGATAATGTATAGGGGATAAATGTCATCTTCACATTTATCCCCTATACAGTTGATCGTCCGGCTTACACTTTGTTTTTAAGTGGAAGTCCTATTGCCTCTTTGACTTCCCGGATTGTCTGTTTGGCGATCACGCTGGCGCGTTTTTGACCATCGTTCAGTACATCCGCAATGTAATTAGGTTCTTTTTCAAATTCAGCCCGCTTGGCACGGAAAGGCTCAAGATGCTTGTTCAAATTTCGTGCGAACAGGCGTTTGCATTCCACACACCCGATCTCGGCTGTGCGGCACTCAATATTAATTCTATCCACTTCTTCCGGCGACGAAAATATCTTGTGCATCGTGAATACATTGCACACATCCGGATTGCCCGGGTCTGAACGCCTTTTACGTTGCGGGTCGGTGACCATCTGCATCACTCGGGCTTCTGTCTCTTCCGGCGTAGCGGCAAGTTCGATGTGGTTGTTCAGGCTTTTGCTCATTTTATTCTGACCGTCAATGCCCAACACCTTGGGGATTTCGGTGGCTTTCATCTGCGGTTCGACCAGAACATCGGTCTTGTAACGATGATTGAACGAGCGCACAATTTCGCGCGTGAATTCGATATGGGGAGCCTGGTCGATACCCACCGGCACCGCATCGGCTTTGTACAGGGCGATGTCAGCAGCCATCAGGACTGGATAACCCACCAGACCGTAATTGATGTTATGGGGCTGTTGGCGAACCTTATCTTTGAACGTCGGCAGGTCCGTTAGCTTACCAAGCGAGGTCACCATTGAGAAGAAGGTGTGTAATTCGGTGACTTCTGGTACTTGAGATTGGACGAAAACGATCGTTTCGTCCGGTCGGATACCAGCAGCCAGAAAATCCAATACCATTTCGTGTGTGTTTAATCGCAGGTATGCGGTTGTCTCGACTGTGGTGAGGGCGTGGATGTCGACAACGCAGTAGACGCAGTCGTATTCATCTTGCAGAGCGACGTAATTCTTGATGGCGCCCAAATAGTTGCCCAGATGTTGTCTGCCTGTTGGGCGAGCACCGGAGAACACCCGCCCTTTCTTGGGAGATGTCATGTCCCCTCCTTAAGATAGTTGCGAACCAATCTATTCACTTCGCCGGGTTCGGCGTGGCGGTAGGTCTCCAGCTTTGAATACAGGAGCTTGCCGTTCACGGATACTTCGAATCGGCCTTCATCAGATGGAATCAGGGTGATTGATTCGATTTTGAATTCAAATTCTTTTAGAAGGTCTGCCATCACACTGATAGCACTGTCAGTGTAGTGTCAAACAGCGCAATAAACCAGTTCAATTTTCATCTGCATATGGGATAATCCAATTTGTCTTTATCAGTCAAGATTGCATATAAAATAATTTCCCCGCCGGTGTTGCGACGGGGGAATGAGTCTGCACCCGATCTCTGTTCCTTAGTTTCGACGTCTACTCGTCCTCTTTACAGCTGTTTAATAATCTGCTTGCAGGGCAAGTATATCATAACTTCGCTGATGAAAAGAGTCTTACCCCCAGTCTTACCCCCCGTTCTTTGTGTGTAATGGACGCTTATTGATATTGCCACAAATCCCAGCCGGATAGCGTTCGCCGCAATTCAACCTTGCTGTGCAGATTAAATTTATATAAGATGTTGCGGACGTGGATTTTTACTGTTTCGCGAGAAATCCCCAAATTGGAAGCGATTTGTGGGTTGGTGTAGCTCTTGCCGCCGTTTTCCTGGCATATTAAAGCCGCAACTTGACGTTCGCGTGGGGTCAGTCTATCCCATCGAGATGTTTTTGAATGGGTTTCGGTTTTATCCGATATGTAAGTGTCTCGAATACTCATCGTTTTCCTACTCCATCTGTAAGGTTGATTAATATTTCATCCAATAGTACATTGCCGGTTAACGATAGTGTTACTCGCAGATTGATTTCTATACGACGACGCGAGTGCTTGATGAGATGTTGGTTGTATAATTAGTTGCAAGGTTTGTACCTTATGTTGGGAGGATTTTTTCTGAACGAGACCCTCAGGAGCTGCGTGAATGTGCTAGAATCAAGTTGCACTGAATTGGACCAGGTTGTTCCTGCTAAGTCATTGGCGCAGGATGCGTATCAATCACCGTTCGGGAGCAATCCGGATCGGTGTAAAGCAAACATCGCATTAGTAATAAAAGGAAGTGAACCATGACCTCAATACTCGATACCCGTCCATCACCAATCGCCGGGCAGTGGTACCCGGCTGATGCCAGTCAACTGGCTGCCCAGGTGGACAGCTATATAAACGCGGCCCAACTACCGGAGTTGCACGGCGAGGTCGTCGCCGTGATTGCGCCCCATGCCGGATACACATACTCCGGTCCAGTCGCTGGATATGCATTCGCAGCATTGCGAGGTCTGACCCCAGAAGTAGTGGTGTTGCTTTCGCCGATGCATTATCCTTACACGGAACCGCTTCTCACGACCGCGCACTCGGCTTATGCCACACCGCTTGGCGAAGTACCAGTTGACCACGATGCGTTAAAGGCATTGGATTCTCTCCTTTTAATGGAATTGGGTTACGGATTAACGCGTGTCGCACACGATAGTGAGCATTCGCTGGAGATTGAACTGCCATTTCTGCAGCGTGTTTTAAAAAAACCCTTCCGGTTGCTGCCTGTTATGGTGCGTGACCCGCGTGCCCGGGTTGTACGCGGTTTGGGGAAAGCTCTGGCAGCGCTGCTCTCGGATGGCGGTTTATTAGCCGCTGAGTCCTCAATCCTGGTTGCCAGTACAGACCTATCGCATTTCTACCCCCAGTCGGTGGCAAATGAACTGGACGGAGAAATGCTCCGTCAGGTTGAGGCTTTTGATCCCATTGGCGTGTTAAGCGTAGAAGATGAGGGAAAGGGCTTCGCTTGTGGTCGCGGCGCAGTAGCGGCAGTGCTTTGGGCGGCTCGCGGATTGGGAGCCGACCATGTGGAAATCGTGAATTATGCTACATCTGGAGATATTACTGGAGATTTCGAAAGTGTGGTTGGATACGGCGCTGCCGTGGTCACCCGCCAAGATAAATAAGGATTGGTCATCGATATGGAAGGAACAATAGCACTGGATCTGTTAGGTTTAGTGGCAGTCGCATTCTTTGTGCTGCTAAATGGTTTCTTTGTGGCTGCCGAATTTTCCTTAGTCAGCGTGCGCCGCACACGAATTGCTGAGCTTGTGGAACGCGGGGACGCAGGGGCAGTGGCGGTTCAGAAGGCGCTCGAAAACCCTGACAAGGTTATCGCCGCGACGCAGTTGGGGATCACGCTCTCAAGTCTGTCTTTGGGTTGGATCGGTGAACCTGCGCTTTCGCACCTGATATTTCCGGTCGTATCTTTATTTCCAGTCGGGGTACAGTCTGAGGTTTCACATACTATTTCGGCGATTTTGGCTTTTTCCATCATCACTTTTCTGCATGTGGTAGTCGGCGAGTTGGCGCCAAAGTCCATCGCTCTGCAAAACCCGGAGCGAACCTCCATCGCAGTGGCAAAGCCTACCCTGTTCGCCGAGCGGCTATTTAAACCGGCAATCTGGGCGCTTAATGGTACCGGCAATGCCTTGTTGCGGCTCGTTAATGTCCAGCCAGCATCGGGACACGAGCTGGTTCATTCAGTCGATGAGCTTCGCATGTTGGTCGCTGCCAGCACCGAGGTAGGAGTGTTCCAAGAAGAAGAAAGCGAGATGCTGCATGCCATTTTCGATTTTGGTGAAATGGTCGTGCGGCGGGTGATGATCCCTCGCACTGAAATAATCGCCGTTGAAGCCGATACCCGCTTGGGTGATATCATCGATCTGATCACGCAATCCACATACACAAAATTCCCGGTATATGACGATGATCTTGACAATATTATTGGGATAGTGCACATCAAGGACCTGCTGTCAGCCATGCAGTCCAGGGATTATACTGAATGTGTGGCCCGTGAAATCGTCCACAAACCAGTGTACGTTCCTGAAACTGCATCGGTCAATACGGTGTTGCGCCTTTTCCGGGATAAGCGCCAGCATATAGCCATCGTACTGGATGAATATGGTGGCACAGCTGGTCTGGTTACGCTTGAAGATTTGTTGGAGGAGATCGTTGGAGAGGTCAGCGATCCGTTCGATAGTGTCAACCCCGAGTTTGAGACATTACCGGATGGCTCGGTGCTCATCGATGGCTTAACCCAGATCGAGGATGTAAATGAACAACTGGGTCTGGAATTGCAGGAACCCGACTATGACACCATAGCTGGTTATGTGATGAGTAAGCTGGGGCGTGTGCCTCGCCTGCATGATGTTGTTGAAGGAGATAACGTACGCATAAGGGTTGAGGAGATGGATGGTATGCGTGTTTCTCGCATCTCATTATCACTGCTAGATTCATCTTCTGCATGACTACTTTCTTAGAGATCGCCGTCAATGTCCCCCAGGTAACGGGTGTGTTTCACTATCACCTGCCGCATGAGCTTGAAGGCAGCCTGGATGTCGGGCATCTGGTTGTAGTACCGTTTGGCAAGCAGACAGTCCAGGGGGTTGTACTCCGTTTCATAGCTCATCCCGAGGTAGCAAAAACGCGCCCGGTTATCGACCTGGTCGATCCGGATGCTGTGTTGACCTACGAACAGCTTGAACTCGCCCGCTACATGTCCAACGAATACCTGGCGCCGCTGGCTTCCTGCATTGGATTGATGCTGCCTGCCGGTTTGATGCAGCAGAGCGATGTGCTGTATTCGCTTCAGGCAGAGGAAGCTGACGACCTTACGGATACACAGGCTCGCTTATGGAGTTTATTAAAGCGCCGCGGCTCACTGCGCGGGGCACAAATTGACCACGGTCTGAGACACGTAAACTGGCGTGCCAGCGTGCGTTCGTTAGTACGGCGCGGCTTAGTGACCACTCAGTCCGTACTGCCCCCGCCCAAGGTGCGACCCAAACTAGTGCGCACGGCGCAGCTAGCCTGCCCGCCGGAAACTGCCCTGGAATCCCTGCCAGACTTGGGGAGGCATGGAACCAAGGCATTGGCACGCCGGGGGGCTATGCTGCGTTTTTTGATCCGTGAGCCGGGACCGGTTGATGTCACCTGGGTATACGCGGAAAGTGGGGGCAATTTAGCGGACTTGCGCTACTTGAACGAGCGTGGTCTTGTGCTCCTGGGGGAAAGCGAAATCTGGCGCGACCCATTGGGACAGGTCGAAGTTCTTCCGGATGAAGCGCCTGCGCTGACGAAGGACCAGCGCTCTGTGTGGCTGGAAGTGCAGAGCATTCTTCGAGAGTCTCAAGCTGGGGGAGGCGTCCAACCGGTTCTAATTCATGGTGTTACCGGTTCTGGAAAAACAGAGATTTACTTGACAGCAGTGCAGGAAGTTCTGGGAATGGGCAAGCAAGCGATCATACTGGTACCGGAAATTTCGCTTACACCTCAAACGGTGCACCGCTTCGTGAGCCGCTTCCCGGGTCGGGTAGGGTTGATTCATTCTGGTCTTTCTCCGGGTGAGCGCTACGATACCTGGAGACGGGCGCGTTCAGGGGCATTAAGCGTAGTTGTAGGTCCACGCAGCGCCTTATTTGTGCCCTTTTCCAGGCTGGGGATCATCGTTGTGGATGAGAGTCACGACGATTCGTATTATCAATCAGAACCGCAGCCGCATTACCACGCCCGGCAGGTGGGGGTGGCTTACGCACATTTATGCGGCGCAGTTTGCCTGTTGGGATCAGCAACGCCTGATGTGACGAGTATTTATCGCTGCCAGAGGAAGGAATGGCGCTATCTGAAATTACCATCCCGCATCCTTGCTCACCGTAAAGTGGTTCAATCCCAGATTTCACGAACCGGAGCTACCGAACCACGTTTCCGTCCTCTTGAAGCCCAGGCTGATGCAGCAGATTTACCACCGGTGACGGTTGTGGATATGCGCGCTGAATTACAAGCCGGCAACCGCTCAATTTTCAGCCGCGCCCTGCAAGTTTCCTTAGAGCGGACATTGGATCAAAATCAGCAGGCTATCTTATTCCTGAACCGGCGCGGCACAGCTACTTACATATTTTGTCGCGATTGCGGGCATACATTAAAGTGTCCGCGCTGCGACCTCCCATTGACATATCACAACGCCAGGAATGAATTACTTTGTCATTATTGCGGCTACCAGCGAAATTTACCTGATGTATGCCCTGCTTGTGGCAGCCGTCGTATCCGCCACTATGGCACCGGCACTCAACGGGTGGAAAGCGAGCTGCAAAAGCTGTTTCCCCAGGCGCGTACGATCAGGTGGGATCATGAGACCACTCGTAAGAAAGGCGCCCACCAGATCATCCTCAGCCACTTTGCCGCTCATCGTGCTGATGTATTGGTCGGCACTCAAATGCTAGCCAAGGGGCTTGATCTGCCGTTTGTAACCCTGGTTGGCGTTGTGCTGGCTGACGTCGGTTTGAGTCTTCCGGATTACCGGGCAAACGAACGCACTTTTCAGGTGCTGACCCAGGTGGCTGGCAGGGCTGGACGCAGTCCGCTGGGGGGGGAAGTCGTCCTGCAGACCTTCCAGCCGGAACATTACGTAATCCAGGCAGCTTCCGGGCACGCATATAAGGCTTTTTTTCAACAGGAGCTTAAATACCGCCAGAAGCTCGCTTATCCACCTTATACCAGGTTGGTGCGCCTGGAGTACCGAAATACTGATCGTACTCGGGTCCAGGAGACCACTCAAAAAATGGCCGCTCGAATCAAGAATTGGCTGGTCTCTGGAGAGCGCCGCGCTACCCGCATGATCGGTCCTGTTCCTTGCTTTTTTGAACGCCTCGCTGGAGTGTATCGTTGGCAAATCGTCTTGAGCGGACCAGATCCTGCCTCATTGCTGCGTGATAGACCTTTAGGTGATTGGAAAGTCGAAGTTGATCCCATAAACTTGCTATAATAAGTTTTTATAAACCCGGATGGGAAATATTATTCTTTAGTCAGGAGACCGCCATGCAGCCTTTTAGAAATGAAGTACTCACCTGGGAGGAAGTAGATCGGCTAATCGATCACCTGATCCCCCAGTTCGAGGGGGAGTTCGAAGCCATGGTGCTGATCACTCGCGGGGGCATCATTCCAGGCGGCTTGCTGGCAGAAGCGATGGGATTGGTGCATATCCTGACTGCTGCGGTGGATTTTCCTGTCCAGATGGAGATGGAAAAGAGCAAATTGATGGCCTGGCCCCAATTCATCCAGTTTCCAGAGGACGAAGTCCTGCATGGGCGGCGTACATTGGTGGTTGATGACGTATGGGGTTCCGGGCGCACAATAACCTCTGTGAAAATCAGGGTGTCCGCAGCCGGTGGTTTTCCCTCCACCTGTGTGATGCATTTTAATCCGCACCGTAATTTGTTTGGTTCCGTTCGCCCCGATTACTACGCTGCGATCACTGACGCCCATATTATTTATCCCTGGGAAATCGATCGCGGTACCGATCGTCTTGTATTTGGGGAAGGTTGAGACTGGAACAATCTCAAGGTGCATTGGTGAGAAGGATATCGCTTCACTACGTTCGCAATGACACCCCCATGTCTGTCATTGCGAAGGAGCGTATTTCGCGACCGAAGCAATCTTTTGTTTAGGTAAGGAATCAAAATTACTAAGTGAATGAAAAAATGGAAAAGAAATACTGTGTGTATATTATGACAAACAAATACAATACAGTTCTTTATACTGGAGTGACAGGAAATTTGGAGGAGCGTGTATATCAACATAGAAATAAGCAAATCAAAGGGTTCACTGAGAAATACAATTTAACGAAACTGGTTTATTATGAGGCTAACGAAAAAGCAGGAGAAGCAATTTTAAGAGAGAAGCAGATAAAAGCTGGATCTAGACAAAAGAAAATCAATTTAGTTAATAGTATGAATGAAAAGTGGAGGGATTTATACGAGGATTTTATTGTTTAGTAATTTAATAATAGAGAAATTAGTTGTTGTAGATCCCAAAAGGATAGAGATAATAATCCACTTTCATATTCAGTTTCTGTTGGGGAATGATATAGAGTGCATTGTCGAAAGGGAGATCGCTTCTCTCTCCTCGCGATGACACTCCCATGTCTGTCATTGCGAAGGAGCGTATTTCGCGACTGAAGCAATCTCAGAACTCATTGCTTTGGGATTGGGAGCCCGGGAAGCCGGCAGTAGAAACCACTGCTTCGGCAGTAAAAACCACTGGGCAGTAAAAACCACTGCATAAAGATAGATGCTTCGCCGGTAAAGCTGGCTACTAATGACACCCCCTTAATCCCCTGGACGTGGGAGCCCAGGCTGCTATGACGAGGAGATCGCTTCACTACGGTCGCGATGACACACCCATGTCTGTCATTGCGAAGGAGCGTATTTCGCGACTGAAGCAATCTCAGAACTCATTCCTTTGGGATTGGGAGTCCAGCCAGCTGGGGGTAAAAACCACTGGGCAGTAAAAACCACTGCATAAAGATGAGATTGCTTCACTCCGCTCGCAATGACACACCCATGTCTGTCATTAGTAGGGTTAAGCATCAGCTTTTTCGATGCCGAAGCATCCGTTCTTAAGCATTCGTTTTAAGCATCCATTCTTTGGATGCCGAAGCATCCATTCTTTGGATGCCGGATGCCGGCAATCCCCCTCTTCAATAATATCGACTCTGATTGCCCCTACAATACTGAAATCGAACTTGCCAGGTTTTGTTTTAATTCGGGACGATTGAAATATGCCCACGCTTCTGGGAATGTGTCCCTCAAACGCACCAGCTCGGCTTGTCTGTATGTTAAATAAGCCGCCACACCATCGATATTCTCGCGTTCGCTCTCCGGAAGCTTGGCTTGCTCGACCCCCCACGTTTCGAGAAAATCCCCCAAAGATTGACCCGAAACATTAGCGTCATTCAGATCCCCCAGGTGGTCCTGCATCTTTTTTAGGTCGTTAATAACGGGTTTGGCTTCTTGACCCAGGACTTCTCGGAAATATTCAACCGTATAGCGCAGCTTTTTGAACTCAATCCGTAAGGCATGCAAAAGCTCGAGGGGGGCCTCCTCCAGGAACGGGTCGTAGGAGCGCACAGCACCCAGTCGCTGGTAGATCAAAACCGGCGCAAGTTCAGACACAAGATTCGGGCTTGGGATATCCTTTGGGACTTTACGTGCGCCCGCTCCGGGCGTCTTCAGGAAGACGTTAAACTTGCGTTTGAAATTAAAATACTCTTCACTGTCAAGATAATCCAGCATTTTATTGCGCGCCGATTCCCTTTGCTGATTCCAGGATTCAATCTGGGGGTCCAGGGCATCTTGTTGGTCTTCTGGTTGAGAATCCAAAAACCGTCCGGCTTTTTCCATGAATACGTCTAAATCGCGAACCCCTCCGAGAGCACGTCCAGTGGCTCGCAGACCTCGCAAGTGGGGTTTCAATGCACCTGGTTTGTAGGCGTTTTTAAACACTTCGAACGCTGCTCGCAGGCGGCGGGTTGCGACTCGCATATCGTGCAGGGCTTCGATATCCTCACCCTGGCGGGTGCCTTCTTCGTGGCGAAGCACCTCAGCAAATTGGTAACGCATTACCTTTCTTCCAGCTTCGGCTAACGGATCGCTGCCTTCAACCCCAGGTCTTTCCATCGGTTCCGGGAATGGTACCAGCTTGGTTTCAGCTTTAGCCGATTCCATGATCTTGATCTCTGGGTAGCCGATCTTGGTCCACAAACGGGAGTTGCCCTGCGCTTCAGCCGCATCAGCGATCGCCTCTGGTCCTTCAACGACGATCCATATTCCGCTGCGTGATGATTCTATGTGTAATATGGTTGTTTCCTGGCTGTTCGAAGCATCCAAACCAATAGCGATATTCAGCAGAGCGCCGATTGTCAGCGTATCACGCTGCTGGATGGGAGACAAGTCCAGGTTTGGAATGTCTTTGCGTTTAAGCGCCCCTTGCTGCAGGGCAATTATAGCCGCCAATTCATTTACTTGTTCGGATGTAAAATCCCCTTCAATGTTCTCCCGGACTAATACCTTGGCATCCTTATAAGGTTTCTTTTTGCGCTGCGGTAATGGAAGGTTGTACAGATATGGAGCAGCTTCTAATATCTGGCGGCGGTCTTCACCCAGCTCGTGGAGCGGTTTTGTGCGCTCAAAAAGGACCACTGCGAGTTCGCGCACATGATCGCCATGCCGCCGGTCAATTTCCTCTGGTTGGGAGACGTCTTCCTCCACAGCCCAATCAGTAGGCTGCCCTTGATTTGCATCTCCCGGTTCTTCAATCGCATCTTTGATATCGCTTTCTTTATGTTGGTATGCGTTTTCTTCTGTCATTGCCATCCTTATTTAAGACTTTCTTTACTGTTTGCTGCCTGCTGCAGCCGGTCATTGTCGGTAGGCGTTCAGGTGCCAGTTGATCATCCAACTCTGGGTATCCAGCGGCTCTTCACCATCTTTTGGAGTGATTTGATAATAAGTCCCATCCGCCTTCATACGCCGCACTTTATGGTTGGCTTTCAGGTAAGTATCCAGCACGTCATGGCGCAAATAATTAATCATTTGCGGGTCTTCGACCGGGAAAAGCACTTCCACTCTGCGATTGATATTGCGGGGCATTAAGTCAGCGCTGCCAAGGTAGATCTGCTCGTCCCCCCCATTCTTGAAATAATAAATGCGGCTGTGTTCCAAAAAACGTCCGACAACGCTTATTACGCGGATGTTTTCGCTCACCCCCGCTATTTCTGGGCGTAGACAGCAGATACCACGCACGATCAGGTCAATTTTAACGCCCGCTTGGGATGCGCGGTAAAGGCAGCGTATCATGCGCGAGTCAACCAGGGCGTTCATTTTGAAAATCAAGCGACCATCGCTGTTCTGGTGTTGGTGCTCGATCTCGCGTTCGATCAGAGCTTCCATTTCCTGGCGCATGTTGATGGGCGCAACGAGCAGCTTGCGGTAGTTATTCTTCGACGAATAACCGGTCAGGTAATTGAACAGATCGGTTGCGTCGGCGCCGATATCCTCATCGCAGGTGAACATACCGATATCTTCGTACAATTGAGCGGTGATGGCATTATAGTTTCCCGTCGCCAGGTGAATATAGCGTTTAATGTGTTCGCCTTCCTGACGCACGATCAAGGCGACTTTGGAATGGGTCTTCAAACCCAGAAGACCGTAAACTACGTGCACGCCCTCCTTTTCCAGCATCCGAGCCCAACCGATGTTGCTCTCTTCATCGAAACGAGCTTTTAGTTCCACAAGTACTGCCACCTGCTTGCCATTTTCGCGGGCTTTCAGAAGAGCCTTAACTATTGGGGAGTTGCTTCCAACCCGGTAAAGGGATTGCTTGATCGCTAAAACGTTGGGGTCTCTGGCAGCCAGTTTGAGGAAATCCACCACAGGATCGAACGAATCGTAAGGGTGGTGGATTAATATGTCTTCCTGGCGCATGGCGGCGAAAATGTTGTTATCCTCAAGTTCGTGTCTCAGCGATGTCTGGACGACCTGCCTGAGGGGGGGATACTTTAAGTCAGGGCGGTCAATTTTGAGGAAGCTGTTTAATCCGTTCATACCTAGAGGATCACCCAGGGTGTAGATGTCGTTGCGGTCTACATTAAGGTTCTCGACCAGGATTTCGTTTATATGGGTTGGCATGTCGTCGTTAATCACAACCCGTACGACCGAACCAAACCGGCGCTGGCGCACACTTTGCTCCATGGTTTCCAGCAGGTCGGAGGCTTCCAGTTCCTGGATGACCATATCGGCATCGCGGGTGACGTGAAATGGGTACGCTTCCACGATTTCCATGCCTGGGAAGAGCTTATCCAGGTTTGCAGCGATGACCTGTTCCAACCATACAAAATAATGATGGGTTGGAGGAGTGCCGTCCTTGCGGGTACCGCCGGATGACCTTTTTATGGGCACCAGGCGGGGCAAAGTTGTGGGCACCTTGATGCGGGCGAAAAGTTCTTGTTGATCTTCGTCTCGAATAAGGACAGCCAGATTGAGACTCAGATTCGAGATGTGGGGGAAAGGATGACCCGGGTCGAAAGCCAGTGGGGTGAGAACCGGAAATGTGACTTCTTCGAAATAATGATCGACGTTCGATTTCTGGCGGTTGTTGAGTGCAGCGTAGTCCAGGACATGGATGCCGGCCGCATTCAATTCCGGTATTAGCCCATCATGCAGACACTCTCTTGCTGAGGTAAAGAGCTGCAATGCGATTCTGCGGATTTCAGCAAGCTGCTCGGCGGGGGTCATCCCATCTGGGGGCAGGCTCACTACCCCAGCGGCAATCTGCTTTTTAAGACCGGCTACTCGAACCATAAAAAACTCGTCCATGTTCGAGCCCAGGATAGCGAGGAACTTGACCCGTTCAAGCAGGGGGTTGCTCTCATCCTGGGCTTCCTCGAGCACACGGCGTTGAAATTCCAATAACCCTAATTCGCGATTGACATATAACTTGGGGTCTTTTAGATCAATCGGGGGCGTTGCTTCTTCAGTGATGGTTGTATCTTCTGTGCTCATCCCGTCCTCCGTGGATTTCCCGGATAACGATTTTACTTGCTTTTTGATTCCTTCTTTTTCTTTTTGCGCTTTCCGGTACCTGCTGGAGCCGCGGGCTTGAACGGGTCATACTGCAGTTCATCGCTCAGTTTGTCTACCAGCGTCTTCAGTATTTTGATGCGGGCATAGAGTTTGGAATCACCTTCAACAACCGTCCAGGGGGCTGTAATCGTGCTGGTTTTCAGGAGCATTTCGTTGACTGCCGCCTCGTATACGCCCCACTTCTCGCGATTGCGCCAGTCATCTTCAGTCAGTTTCCATTCTCGCAATTTGTCACCTGCGCGAGATTCGAAACGCCTTAACTGTTCCTCCGGGCTGATGTGAAGCCAGAATTTAAAAAGGATCGTGCCAAAGTCTACCAGTTGGCGCTCGAAATAGTTTATCTCCCGGTAGGCGCGCTTCCATTCCTCCTCTGTGCAAAAGCCCTCAATCCGCTCGACCATAACCCGCCCGTACCAACTGCGGTCAAAAATGGCAATCTGACCGACCTCGGGCAGGCGCCGCCAGAATCTCCACAGGTAGTGATGCGTGGCATCATCGCCCTTGGGAGCCGCAATTGGATAGACCACGAACCCGCGCGGGTCGATCTTTTCGGTGATCCTCCTGATGGCGCCCCCCTTACCCGCGGCGTCCCATCCTTCAAACACCATGATCACCGGTCGCTGCTGGATGTAAACCTGGTATGCCAAATTGTGCAGCGCGACTTGATATTTAATAAGCGAACGCTTGTATTCTTCCGGTTCAAGTGTAAGAGATACATTCACGGTGCTCAACATTATTCGGCTCCTGTTAAATTGGGCTCGCCTGCACTATCAATAAATTCTCCTTCGATCCTCGCTGCCTCGATCGTCTCTTCCATCCCCATATCGGTTGATTCTACTGGTTCGGGCGGCAAAGGCTCGTTAGCGATTCCCAGCCTGTCTTCCAAAGACATAATTACGGTGCTATAGATCTTGACCCAGGTATAGCGGCGGTCGGTGGCTTCAACAATGGTCCATGGTCCCCACTCTGTTTCAGTGCGCTCAAAGGCTTCCTCATATGCAATCAGCCAATCGTTGTACATGCGGTGGTGCTCCCAGTCTTCAGCAGTGACATGATAGGCAGTTAATGGGTCCTTCGAGAGTTTCTTGAACCTTCGCTTTTGTTCCTCTTTGCTGATGTGCAGGAAGAATTTGATGATCAAATGCCCGTCGTCCGCAATTGTGCGTTCGAAGTCCAGGATATCGCGGTAGGCGCGCCTCCAACCTCGCTCCGGGATCAAATTCTCGACCCGCTCCACCATGACCCTGCCGTACCAGGAGCGGTCAAACACCGCCAATTCCCCGCGCGCTGGCAGCTTTAGCCAGAAACGCCACAGCCAGGGATGCTTCTTCTCGTAGGTGCGCGCTTCTCGAATGGGATAGAGTTTATAACCGCGCGGGTCGAGATGCCGGCTTAGTCTCTGTATGGATGTGCCTTTACCAGCCGCATCCCAACCTTCGAAAAGAATGACTACCGGGATACCGGCGTCCCAGGATTGTTTTTGGACCGCGTACAGGCGCTTTGCTAGCGCCGGCATGATGCTTTTATATGTCGCCTTATCGATCATAACATTGAGGTCAATTTTGTCCAACATGAGAGGCTGTTCCTTTCCGGACGAGCCGGTCGAAATGTGGAAACCTTGTTTGGGTTATCCCTACCCTCCAAATAAACTTGTAACACGATATTGGGCTTATTTTACCTGATTTTTATAGTAGATTAATGCCCGGTTTCATTATTACTACCTCCCTCTCAATCAGACCGAGACGTTATGCTGCATTCCCTTCATGTAATTTTATGAGCCCAAAACGACCATCGAAATAGGGTCTAGGAAGTTCACCTCTCAAGATCTTAAATATGATAGGGAGCCTCCGAA
>JAUWPO010000060.1 GCA_030611505.1 Chloroflexota bacterium | reverse complement strand
GCTCCAATTGTCATGTCTGTTCCGAACATATCGTTGTCGATCGATCCCACCAGACCCGTGATTATTAAATTCGGATGTCTGGAGGCGTTTTCCTTGTTTATTAGTTTATTTTCAACAAGTTCAGCGAGTAAGCTCGACCATTCCTGGTAAAAGATGTTTGCACCGGTCAGGCTTCCATCACCACCGATGATCACCAGACTATCTATTTCGTGTTTTAAAAGATTAAAGGCAGCTTTCAAACGTCCTTCACGAGTTTTAAATTCTTCACACCTGGCAGATCCGATAACAGTTCCACCTCGATGTAAAATGCCTCCGACAGAATTCCAATTCAACGGTCGGATGAATCCTTCACCATCTACCATACCCTGGTAGCCTTCGTAAATTGCGAATACTTCCATTCCACAATCTAGTGCAGTGCGAACAACAGCTCTCACGGCAGCGTTCATACCTGAAGCGTCTCCACCGCTTGTTAGAATTCCTATACGGCGCTTGTGATTTTTGGGCATGCGTAAAATACTCCTGTTTCTCCTATCCTATTGTGAACAGATATAAGCATGAACTCTGATAGTAAGAATTGCTCATAATTAGATACTTTAAGGCGATGTATTGTATTCGTGTGGCATAATTTACCTCAGGAGATTATGATAAGAGTGCATAACAATATAAGTAATTCCAAACTTCAATTATATCGCGTTCATGAAATTAAACCAAAAGAAGGAGAATGCAATGTATATCGTACATGTACATGTCCATGTAAAACCCGAATTTGTGGAAGATTTTAAGCAGGCAACACTTATAAATGCGAAGAGCAGTATCAAAGAACCAGGGGTTGCACGCTTTGATGTGATTCAGGAGCGATATGATCCAACACGATTTTTGCTAATCGAAGTTTATCGTACTAAAGAGGATCCATCCCGACATAAAGAGACCGCGCATTATCTGCGCTGGCGAGATATTGTCGCTGAAATGATGGTCGAACCGAGAACAGGCATTCAATATACAAACCTATACCCAAATGACGGGAGTTGGTAAATATGGAATTTGAATTTGCTACTGCAGCACGGATTGTATTTGGTCGGGGGAAAATTAATAAAATCGGTGAGCTTGTAGAGGGTATGGGGCAGCGTGCACTTGTCGTTCTCGGTGTAGATGAACCTATAGCTGAAGGATTGCTAGATTTATTAAATGATTCTAGTATAGATTATTTATTATTATCAGTTCAAAGCGAACCAACCACTGATTTTATTCAAAGTGGTCTTCAATTTGCCCGTCGGGGGAATTGTGATTTTGTGATCAGCTTTGGTGGGGGCAGTGCAATTGATACTGGAAAGGCAATCTCTGCACTATTAACAAATACTGGAGATGTTCTTGATTATCTTGAAGTAATCGGAAAGAGTCAGGTATTGATCAAAGCGCCGGTTCCCTTCGTTGCTATACCAACGACAGCCGGAACAGGATCTGAAGTAACACGGAATGCAGTGCTGGGGTCATTAGAGCATCGAGTAAAAGTGAGCTTACGCAGTCCGTTGATGTTACCACGATTGGCGTTAATCGATCCAGAATTGACGTTAAGTATGCCTCCTGCTGTCACTGCATTTACGGGTTTAGATGCTGTAACCCAGGTTATTGAACCATTTATCTCCATCCATGCTAATCCACTTACTGATGCCTTATGCAGAGAGGGTTTGAAATATGCAGCTAAATCACTAGAAATCGCTTACTTCGAAGGCGACGACATGAGTGCTAGAGAAGGGATGTCACTTACCAGCTTATTTGGTGGGCTAGCGTTGGCAAATGCAAAGCTAGGCGCGGTTCATGGATTTGCAGGACCATTCGGGGGTATGTATCATTCTCCCCATGGCGCTGTTTGTGCACGCCTGCTACCCTTCGTAATGAGAGCAAACGTGAGAGCACTCCAGGAGCGGCAACCTGAAAGTGCAGCCCTAGGAAGATACGATGAAGTTGCTCAAATTCTTGTCGATAGTCCTGATGCCGTTGCCGATGACGGAGTTAGATGGGTAGAGGAAATTTGCTACAGATTGAATATCCCACCACTTTCCAAGTATGATCTCCAAACAAATGATTTTCAAGACTTAATTGAAAAAGCCAGACTCACGAGTAGCATGCAAGGAAATCCTATTCAACTTACTGATTATGAAATGGAGACAGTCCTTGAAGAGGCGATCTGACTTAGTTGTCAACAAATAGTTGTCAACTAAGTATTGACGAATCTTCATTAGGAGACTACAATTCTTTTCGTATTAGTAACAATGCCCCTATATGGTGGGGGTCTTTTTTTGCCGGTTATAGATTCCGGCTCAAATAATTACCGCCGGTGGAATCCGGTAAAGACCAAGGAACGAGGGTAATTTGACAATGTCGAGTGAGAGGCGTTCCAAGGAAGGATATGATGGAAGAAGTATTACTGCAAGCTAGTAAAAGAAATGTGGTTGGGAAGCAAGTTAAGACGCTGCGGCGCGAAGGAATATTGCCAGCGATTGTATATGGGCGAGGAATATCTACGATACCAATTTCATTAAATGCCCGGAATGCCAATCAAATACTTTCCGCAATTTCTTCCTCGAGCCTGGTTGTTTTAGTGATTGATGAGGAAAAACACACTACACTTGTACGCGAAAAACAACGCGATCCAGTTACGGGAATCGTATTGCATATTGATTTTCATGAAGTATCGATGACCGAGAAATTGCGAACTAATGTGATGCTTGATTTCCAAGGAGAATCACTAGCTGTTAAAGAGTTAATGGGTGTGTTGGTCATCGTCTTGGAATCTTTGGAAATTGAGTGCTTGCCACAAGACCTGCCGGACCGAATTGTTGCCGATCTTTCTACGTTGGAAGAAATCGGAGATTCTATATACGTTCGTGATATCATATTGCCACCAAATATCGAATTGATTTCAGATATTGATGGACTGGTAGTTGTTATTTCCGCTCCAGCGGTAGAAGAAATCGAGGAAGTTGAAGAGGTTGAGATCACCGATGAAGAACCTGAAGTTATTGAACGCGGTAAGGAAGTAGAAGAAGCTGGAGAAGAACAAGAAGATTAAAATTTAATAACTTCTAATTGATGATTTTGGGAATCAAAAAAGGTCGGCATTAAACCCGACCTTTTTTGATTAATGGATGTTTTTATTTTGAAGCAGTATCTTGAGTAAAGAAAGCACAATCCGTGCAGTCGCACCCCATAATATTTCGTTTTCGAAGGGTTTGTAATAAACTACTGATAGCGGTTCGTAAGGTTCAGGGAGAGTGCGTTTACGAATCTGATAATTATCTGGATTTGCCAACCAATTTAATGGGATTGAGAAAACTCGGCTGACTTCATCGTCAGCAAGTTGAAGGGAATAAGGCCAGGGGATTATCCCAACGATTGGGGTAATTCGATAATGGGTGATAGTGAAAAAATCGTGCAATTTACCTAATATGTGTATATCTTCTGGTATTATTCCAATTTCCTCAAAAGTTTCTCGCAACGCTGTCTCTTCGGGATTGTTGTCACCAGGTTCTGAACGACCACCTGGGAAGGAAACTTGACCGCTGTGTTTCGCCAGGGCAACATTTCGACGAGTGAATAAGATATGCCACACATCATCTTCTTTATGAAATGGCACCAGCACTGCGGCTAGACTTGGTTCCTGCAATTTCAACCTGGAATAGAAAGAGTGCAGTTTATATTGAGAAAATGGTGGATTATTGTATTTATCTGCTAGAAGTCGTGTTAAATCTGCTTGAGATAATGTTGAGAGATAACCAGTCATTTCGGAATTTATATTACCACAAAGGAGGGGGGCACCGTGTCACTTGACGAGATATATAAGGGATGATAGACTCAATTATCCAAATGGCACGTGAGTTATCTTTGGAATTCGTAAGTAACTGGACGTAAAGATTAATACGCATTAGCTGATTGTTGTATAGTCTGGCACTACCGGTTGTACACGAACTATAAAGACCTGCATGAGCCCCACAACATATTTACAGTAGTAAAGGAGTTTTTTGAAATGAGTGATCGTGTAACCGGTACTGTCAAGTGGTTCAATAATAATAAGGGTTTTGGATTTATAGAAAGACAAGATGGCCCTGATGTATTTGTCCACTACTCAGCTATCCAATCGGATGGTTTTCGTGCCCTTGAAGAGGGTCAGCAGGTAGAATTCAGCATAGTAGAAGGACCGAAAGGTCTTCAAGCTTCTGAAGTCGTGTTTGTTTAGTAAACGGATATATTAGACAAAACCCCTGCTCGAGGCAGGGGTTTTGATTTTTAACCTACTTGGAGATATAAAAATTACATTGATTGGTGAATGTTTTAACTAAGCTTATCTTTATCTATAAGGCTCAACCAATATCCAACAGCTAAAAAAAGTAGACTGAATAAGGTAGCAATACCAAGGTGGAGGGATCCAACGCTCCACAATGTCAACCCAAGTTGTGATGCTAAAAATTGACCTGTCCAAAACCCACACCAAGCCAATATCAAGTAAAAGATTAATCGTCCAATCCCGCCGCCTCTCCATAAATGAAAGGCTGCCCCATAAAAAGTCGAGATTAAGAAACCCAGCAAGAAAGTCGGAGAAATCATAAACTACCTTTTTACATTTCTAATATGCCATCTGGATATTGAGGAGGATTATCATCTTTGGGTTTTTCAGTCATAGGATCATAAAGATCTGCAATCGATCAGCTCGCGGCGCACTGGGTCTGCACCCAATTCGGCGAATTCAATTTTACCCTAAGCGGGCGACAAAAGGTTTCCTTATTTAATTATGCCTCCACCGAGGCAACGATCATCGTCATACAGTACTGCAGCTTGACCGGGGGTTATATCACGCAGAGGCTTTTCAAATTCAATATGAAAACGTGTGACGTCATGCGGAGTTACAAAACCTCTGACGGCGCTGGATTTGTATCGTATCTTAATTTGAGCGTGGAATGGAGTTTTAGGATGTTCTCCTGATATCCAATTTACACTTTCTGCTATTAGCTCAATTTTCCCGAGCTCTTCCTTTTGACCAACAATGACCACATTTGCGAGAATGTCTTTTTCCAATACGTAAAGCGGAAGAGGGGCGCTGATACCTAGTCCCTTACGCTGTCCGATAGTGTAAAAAGCCTGACCTTGATGAACTCCTAAATGCGTTCCGTCATCTTTAATTATCAGACCAGGTTTGTGCAAGTAGGGGGCATTGCGGAAAAGAAATTCACGGTAGCTACCGTTCCCCAGGAAGCATAGATCCTGACTCTCATTGCGCTCTGCGACCGGAAGATCAAAATCACGGGCTATTTGACGCACTCGAGATTTAGTTATTCCACCTAACGGTAGTATAGTATGCCCCAACTGTTGTTGATTCAACATATGCAGCACATATGATTGGTCTTTTGATCTGTCTATGGCACGCAGCAAACAAATATAAGTATTTTTATTGTGATCAAGGCGGGCGTAGTGACCAGTGGCTATGTATTGGGCGCCTAGAGAGACAGCTTTGTCGAAAAGGAATCCCCAGCGAATACGACTATTACAAACCAAACACGGATTTGGCGTGACGCCATTCGTATAGCCATCAATGAAATATTCTACCACTTCTTTGCGAAATACCTTTTTGGCGTCAATGGCGTAAAAAGGTATATCCAATTTGGCAGCTACCCGGCGCGCGAGTGCCATAGCGTCGGGAGTACAACATTGGTTGTGTGCTTCCAGCCCAGATTCGCTCCACAAGCGGAGCATTACTCCAATTACTTCATACCCCTGTTCGACAAGTAGGGCAGCGGCAACCGAACTGTCTACACCACCGCTCATAGCGACAACTACCCTAGTTTGTTTGTTCATCTCGCGGTCTGATCCCTGCAACGTTCGACTGCTTTTGGTAATACGCGCAGGAATGATTCTAAATCTTTGAAAGTTGTTTGGGTTCCTAATGTGATCCTTAATGAGCCCAAAGCCCATTCAGATGATATACCCATTGCAGTCAGGACATTAGAGGGCTGTGGATCGCCAGTGCGGCATGCTGAACCAGACGAACATGCGAAACCTTCTACATCCAATAGCATCAATAAGTTGTTTCCATCGACATCTTTAAATACAAAACTTGCGTGGTTTGGCAGACGTTCAATAGGGTGACCTGTCAATCTTGCATCGGATATCATCTCAAGGGTTTCTTCAATAAGATAATTGCGCAGCGGAAGCAGATGGGTGATACGTTTTTCTCGTTCTTCTTGAGCTATTTTAAACGCGGCCGCAAGACCCACGATAAATGGAACATTGTGAGTTCCAGCCCTCAAACCGCTTTCCTGACCTCCGCCGGTTTGTGAAGGTAGGAAAGGGGTTCTATCACGGAGATAGAGCGCTCCAACTCCTTTTGGTCCGTAAAATTTGTGTGCTCCAATTGAAAGCATATCTACATGAAGCGCCTCCATGTCCATCGCTAGACATGCAGTAACCTGGACGGCATCTGAGTGAAATGGGATGTTACGCTGGCGGCAAATTTTTCCAATCTCTGAAATCGAATTTATCGTCCCCACTTCATTATTTGCGTATATGACAGATACAACAGCAGTACCTGGTTGTATTCGCATAGCAACATCATTCGGATTTACCATGCCAAATTTATCAACAGGTATATATTCCAGGTTGAAACCGTAATGGTGCTTTAATTGTTCAGCAGTGTGGGAGATCGCGTGGTGTTCGACCGGGCTTATCAAAATGTGGTTCGCACCGCGCAGTTCGCGGGCCGCGATTGCAGCCCCTCGGATTGCCAGGTTGTCGCTTTCCGAACCGCATGCAGTGAAAACGATCTCGCTTGCGCGGCTGTTTAAACCTTCAGCGACGGTGTCCCTGGCATCTTCAACAGCTGCTTCTGCTTGTTGACCGAAGCTGTGTATTGATGATGGGTTGCCAAATTGCTCTCTAAAATAAGGGAGCATTGCTTTCATTACCCTGTCATCGACGGGGGTAGTGGCTGCGAAGTCTAAATATACTTTCTGATTAAGCATGTACACACCTTAGTGATTATCAACGTGCATCCATTAATTGAAACTGGGATAAATGAATATACCACGAAGTTGGTGTATTAGATGCATCGATCAAGATAAGGGGATCAAGATACACTAGGGTTAAAATTGAGAGGTTTGGAGTGGTACAATTTAAAAATCAACCTGGTAATCTCAACCCGCTACGAGGAAAATATTTAATAATCTGTGGGAAATTATAGTAACAACAATTTCTAATCCTGGAGACAATTTATGACCGAATTGTTTGGTACAGATGGCATTCGAGGAACGGTTGGAAAATGGCCCTTAGTGCCCGAGTTTTTTCTTGAAATTGGAAAATCTGCTGGAAGAATCCTGATTTCCGATAACAATAACGCAAATATTGTTGTGGGCCGCGATACGCGATCTTCGGGACCGATGCTTCAGAGTGCGTTAGTATCGGGATTAATGGCAAGCGGAGTTGTTGCTATAGATGCTGAGGTCATTCCAACATCTGGCGTAGCTTGGTTGATCAAGAAAATGGGTGCGGCTGCGGGTGCTGTGATTTCTGCTTCGCATAATCCAGTTGAGCAGAATGGAGTCAAGTTTTTTAGCGCAGACGGGCAAAAATTATCCCCAGATACAGAGCGAAAGATTGAGCGAATAGCTCTCGCTGCGAATATGGTAGAAGCTGAAACAAGGATACCATCGTGGAAAATCGGTCGAGCAACCAATGGTGGAGTATTACACGAATTATATATTCAGGCGCTCCTTTCTGAACACCCAAACAGGTTTCTTGAGGGACTGAAAATTATCCTAGATTGTGCTAATGGAGCCGCATCTTGGATTGCACCGCAGGTTTTCGACCGGGCTGGTGCTAGAGTAATAGCATTGAATGCCTCTCCAACAGGTGAAAATATTAACGTTAAATGCGGTTCTGAGCACATCAGGAGATATCCGGGTGAGATGGGGGCACTAATTCAACATTATCAGGCTGATTTTGGTCTGGCATTCGATGGGGACGCTGATAGAGTTGCATTTGTCGATAATACCGGAAAATTGATAGATGGGGACTATATTCTCGGGTTGCTTGCCCATTATTTAGGTGGGCATGGCTGGTTATTAGCAAATTCCGTTGTGACAACAACAATGCGTAATGCGGGTCTCAAGACTTTTGTTGAGTCTTCTGGATTTAAAATGTTTGAAACTCGGGTCGGGGACAAATATGTTGTCGAAAAATTGGTTGAACTGAAATCCCAAAATAACCAGGTTGGACAATTTGGTCTTGGCGGGGAGCAATCGGGGCATGTGATTTTACTTAATGACGAATTCACAACCGGTGATGGCATTAGAACTGCTCTGTACTTGATGCACGCGTATCTTGAATCAGGTCACAAAAATATGGGGGATTTCACAGCTAGTGTAAATAAGACCCCACAAATTATCGCTTCAGCACATGTCGGCTCTGGTCCACGAATAGATAGGAATGACTTGGATAGTCTTGAGGAACAAATTATTGATATAACACCGGGAATTAATCGGATTAATTTGCGGTATTCAGGTACTGAGCCGATATTCCGCGTCATGTTGGAATCTGATCATGAGAGTACTGAGGAAGATCTGGCTCAGATCGCTTACGAGCTTTGTCAAGATGCACAAAAAACCAGCGGAGTAAATGATGGCAAGATTGATATTCTGAATTGCACTCGTGGAGGATTGATTTCTCTGTAAATTTGACATTTGAGGTAATTCACAGCGAATGTATTGTAGTTACAGCTATTGTTATTTATTAAGCTCAATATGGAAATGAGGATAAAACAAAATTTCTAGGGAGTTATTAACATGGAACAAGGAATGGGAAAAGAGCAATTATTAATCAATGATATTGAGGTTTCACCAGAAATATTCCGCAGCTATGATATTCGAGGTGTAGCGGATATTGATCCTTTGAATCCGGATTTCAAACGAAAGCCTGACTTAACTGCCCGACAGGCTTGGTTGATCGGGAAAGCATACGGGACTTGGATAAAACGCTCTTCAGGATCAAAGATAGTTATTGGAAGGGATAACCGGCGGACGTCACTGGACTTAGCTGCTGGTTTTATTGTCGGTGCTCTTTCAACTGGTTGTGAAATTATTGACATTGGTCTTTCAACTACACCTCTACTTTATTTTTCTGTGGAAGAGTTGCAGTGTGACGGCGGGATGATGGTTACCGGAAGCCACAACCCAATGTGGTCAAATGGTTTGAAATTAAGTAAAGCCGGTTACCAGACTCTCGTTGGTCATGAAATTCAATTGTTGCTCACACTGATAAAAAACCAGGATTTTGAAGTTGGTAAAGGTGTCTACAGTGAAGGAACTATTGTTGAAACGTATATTCGAGCCCTGAAGGAGCGTGTCAAGCCTGCTGGAAAGCCTCTCAAAGTTGTCGTGGACCCTGGGAACGCGACCGGTGGTATTTTCGGTCCGCGTTTATTGTCTGAATTGGGTTATGAGGTCATCCCGATAAATTCAGAATTGATTTACCCATTTCCTAAAGGTTCACCTGATCCAGAACAACCCGGCAAAGTGCAGGAATTAGGGGGAAAAGTTAAGGAACTTGGTGCTGACGTAGGTATTGCTTATGACGGAGATGCTGACAGGGTGGGAATTGTCAATGAGAAAGGATGTAAGATTGAATCAGATCTACTGGTTCTATTCCTGGCAAGAAAGGTGTTAGAAGAACATCCAGGTGCCGAAATTGTATTTGATGTGAAATGCAGCGATTTATTATTTGGTGATATTGAAAAACGTGGTGGTACTCCCGTAATGTGGAAAACCGGGCACTCGAATATAAAACAAAAAATGGCTGAGGACGTTTCAGAGGGGAAACCAGCACTACTGGGCGGCGAATTGAGCGGGCATATTTTTTTTCGTGATCGCTTCTACGGCTTTGATGATGCCATCTATGTATCAGCGCGGGTGCTTGAAATTCTTTCACGGTCAAATCAATCGATATCGCAATCATTGGGAGATTTACCTGACTTGAAAACAACGCGTGAATTGGCTCTTCCATGCCCTGATAATAAAAAAGCAGAACTGATCTCCGAGTTACAGCAACTGTATAAATCGCGAGGATATGAAGTTTTAGATATCGATGGGGTCCGAATTACTTTTGAACTTTACAAGTGGGCATTGGTTCGAGCTTCGAACACACAACCAAAGTTGACTGCCAGGTTCCAGGCAAGGGACGAGGAAAGTTTAGAGGAAATCGTCACGTTGATTCGTGATGATTTGAAACAATACGAGTACGTTGATATTTCTGATCTGGATGAGGGACTTCGCGAAGTGATAGGCTAAATTGAAATGAGAAAAGTTGACCAGGTTGTTTTGTTGGTACTGGATAGTGTAGGTATTGGTAACGCTCCTGATGCCGATCTTTATGGTGATCGTGGATCAGATACATTGGGGAATACGGCAAGAGCTGTTGGAGGTTTAGATTTGCCTAATCTTGCTCAGCTAGGATTGGGATATTTAGGAGATTTTGAGGGTGTCCTTGCTGTAGAAAAGCCCACCGGTGCATATGGAAGATTAACTGAGATATCCGCCGGAAAAGACACAACGACAGGTCACTGGGAACTAGCCGGTGTATCATTATTCGTTCCATTTCCAACATTTCCGAAAGGATTTCCCAGGGAATTTATTGAGGAATTTGAGTCTCAAATAGGAAGAAAAACCCTCGGGAATTACCCGGCTTCAGGTACAGTAATTATCCAGGACCTGGGTGAGGAACATATCAGAACCGGAAATCCTATCGTCTATACGTCCGGTGATAGCGTATTTCAGATTGCGACGCATGAAGAAGTGATCCCGATCGAAGAGTTGTACCGGATTTGTGAAATCGCCAGGGACTTGTTGATTGGTGAACTTAATGTATCCAGAGTGATTGCACGTCCATTTAACGGTGAACATGATAATTTCAAACGAACAGAAAAGCGGAAGGATTTCTCGCTCCTGCCTCCTAGGGAGACAATATTAGATAAAGTCAGCAATGCAGGATTGATGGTCGCCGGAGTGGGAAAGATCGAAGATATTTTCGCCTTCCAGGGGTTAACTGATTCAAATCACACAACCAATAATCAAAGTACTGTTGACGCGACGATCGAATTCATAAATACACGTCGTCCTGGTTTGATTTTCGTTAATTTAATTGATTTTGATCAACTTTACGGGCATCGCAACAATCCCCAAGGATACGCTGAGGCTCTTGAGGAATTTGATGACCGTCTGCCTGAGATTTTAGCTGCTTTGTCAAAAAACGACGTTCTACTGATCACGGCAGATCACGGCAATGATCCAACAACGCCATCGACAGATCATTCTCGTGAACGAGTCCCACTGTTGGCTGTGGGCTATAAAGTAAAACCAAATTTATATATAGGCACTCGCAGGTCATTTTGTGATGTTGCAGCAACGATCTCTGCTATGTTAGATGTAGAAGGCACTGGGGAAGGCGAAGAATTCGCAAAAGATATTCTGTTGGCGAATATTCACTAATGCTTACAGACACTCACTGCCATTTAGATTTTGACAATTTTGATAATGAACGCACTGAAGTTATTGATAGAGCGAGGAGTGCTGGTGTTGTCCGGATCCTTAATCCTGGTATAAATGTCCTTACAAGTGAGAATGCACTCAAATTAGCGCAACAATATCCGGAAGTGTATGCAGCAGTTGGTGTGCATCCAAACGAAGCCGATTCGTGGGATGAGGAAACCGTAAATAGACTGCGAATTCTGGCAGCACAACCTAACGTAGTAGCAATTGGAGAGATTGGATTAGATTACTATCGGGACCGGACACCGCCTGAACAGCAGTTGAAAATTTTCAAGTCCCAGCTTGGTTTGGCTGCTGAGTTAGGTCTTCCCGTGGTAATCCATACTCGCAATTCGAGTTCTGCTGATCAAAAGGCTACATCAGACGCGATAAAAATCCTAACGATATGGATAGAAAAATTGAATGATTCAAATTCTGAATTGGCTACATGTCCAGGTGTGCTGCATTCTTTCAGTGGGGATCTTATTTCAGCCCAGAATGCAATTTCATTGAACTTATGTTTAGGTATTACGGGACCGGTTACATTTAAAAATTCTGATGAACTATATCGAGTGGTGGGTTCAGTCCCATTGGAAAATCTACTTATCGAGACCGATGCACCATTCCTGACCCCTCATCCATTTCGAGGTAACCGAAATGAACCAGCTTATGTAAAATATATCGCCGAAAAGATTGCCGAAATTCAAGAATTATCTTATGATGTCGTAGTTGAGACATCTCAAATTAATTCGGAGAGGATATTTCGTTGGTAAGTAAACAACTGAATTCAATTAATTTTTTTGATCCAGTACAAGATTTGATTCCGCTCGTTGAAGAACGTATGCGCCAGGCGACTTGTGATCATAATCCCGAACTTGGATTGGCGATAGACCACTTACTCTCGTCAGGCGGGAAACGTGTGCGTCCTACAGTTGCGCTCCTAACCGGAAGAATGTTAGAAGGTGACGAATATCATCTGGTGACTTTGGCGGCTGCGATTGAAATGCTGCATACCGCTACACTTGTTCATGACGATTTGATCGATGGTGCATTGCTGCGGAGGGGAATATCGACGCTCAATGCGCGCTGGTCTCCAGCTGCTACTGTGCTTACAGGCGATTTTATGTTTGCTCGCGCAGCAAAACTTGCGGCTGAGGCTGAATCAGTTGATGTAATGCAGTTATTTGCAGAAACCTTATCCTCGATTGTCAATGGTGAGATCGCGCAGATGTTCCCTGATGATGGAATAACCAATCGTGAAAATTATGACCAGCGCATATTCGCGAAGACTGCTTCGATGTTTGAATTAGCGACTGGTGCGGCGGCTATGCTCAGTCCAGTGAATGAAATCGCAATAGAAAGGATCCGCCGGTACGGACATGCAATTGGTATGGCTTTCCAGATTGTGGATGATGTGTTGGACTTTACGGGAGAGCAAGCCACAGTTGGCAAACCTGTGGCCAGTGACCTTCGACAGGGTCTTGTCACATTACCGGCATTGTATTATCTTGAAGCCTATCCCGATGACCCAGATATGGCGCATATTCGGAGTGGGACCCATTACGAAGAAACGATAATGGATAGGTTGGTTGCTTCAATACGAGAAAGCGGGGCGATACAAAAGGCGATGGATGATGCGCAAAGGTATATCGATCAAAGCCTGGAAATTCTAGACGAAATGCCGGACAATCTGGAGCGACATGCTCTAGAAGATTTAGCAAACTATATCACCGACCGTAGATTATAGAGATAATTTATAGACCATTCCAACCGGAGCACAATCGTTTTTGTTGACAAAAGTAATATGGCATAGTAATATTCATGCGCTTATAAAACGGCGGGGTAGCTCAGGTGGAAGAGCAGGGGACTCATAAGCCCTTGGTCGTGGGTTCAAGTCCCACCCCCGCCATAT
>JAUWPO010000123.1 GCA_030611505.1 Chloroflexota bacterium | reverse complement strand
CTGCCCGACCAGGTGATCAGGGACTGGTGGCGAGGTTCGGGTCACATACTGCATCCCGATGACCTGCTTCTCGTATTCGAAGCATCCCCCGAGGTGCTGGTGGTCGGGCAAGGCTCTGTCAGCCGCATGCAGGTGCTCGATGAGACCAAACAGGCGTTGAAGGAAGCAGGCATCGAGCTATTTTCACTGCCGACTAAGGAAGCCTGCCAGAAGTACAATGAGGTGCGAACACAGTACGATGCTGCGGCAGCGCTACACCTGACCTGTTAATAGCGATCTAAACTATCATCCTCCCATCTTGAAGAAGTCGGTCAATTTCATCGCAAGGTTCAGATCCCCGGCCAATTTGATCTTGCCTTCCATAAAATACTTCATACCGTTGGCTTTGCCCAGCAGAACGTCACTGAAATCCTGGGCATCCGCGCTGAGGGTCATGGTTGGTGATTCTGCCTCACCCTCTGCCACATTGCATTTTCCATCTTTGATCGTGATGATCCAGTCACCACCTTCATCACCTATCAGCTTATACTGGATGACCGCATCTACACCTTCTGCGGCTTCGGGCTTAAAGGCTTTCTCGTGGTTGCGAATCAATTGTTCGACAGTATATTCAATCATTCTAAGTCACTCCTTTTATTTACTTGTGTAGTACTACATAGTTAAAACATTCTCAACGGATGTCACATCTAGGAACCCTTACCAAGCTTAGCATAAATCCCGAAACGAAGCATCTCTTCACGATCCTAAATGAGAGATCCTTCCATGTAGACAAATTTGTAGATTAGTCTTGTAGATTAAATCAGAATCATTACCTCACTCTAAATTTTCAAAAATCGCGGCCGCACCCATACCGCCTCCGATGCACATGGTCACCATGCCAAAGTGTACATCGCGGCGCTTCATCTCATAGATCAACTGTGTGGTCAGCTTTGCGCCGGTACAGCCTAAGGGGTGACCGAGTGCTACCGCACCACCGTTGACATTGGTTATCTCCTCATTCAAGCCAACCTCACGGATCACTGCCAGACTTTGAGCAGCGAAAGCTTCATTCAGCTCGATCAATTCGATGTCATCTAATGAAATCCCAGCCAGCTTGAGCACCTTCGGCACAGCCACGATAGGTCCAATGCCCATGATCTCGGGCGGTACACCACCCACCGCGTAATTTACGAAACGCACCAGCGGTTTGAAACCCAACGCATCGGCTTTTGCGCGCGACATCACGATAACCGCCGCTGCCCCATCAGACATCTGGGATGAGTTGCCCGCCGTGACGGTGCCTCCTTCCTTGAAAGCCGGTCGCAGTTTCGCCAGGGCTTTCAGGCTGGTATCCCGGCGCGGCCCTTCATCACGTTTGAAAGTGAATTTCCTGGCTGGTTTGCCGTTTGACCCCGGCTCTAATACCTCAACCTCTAACGGCACTATTTGGGAATCAAACAGACCTGTATCAACCGCTTTCGACGCCCGCTGGTTACTCCTCAGGGAGAAAGCATCCTGGTCTTCACGACTGACAGCATACTTTTCAGCCACATTCTCCGCAGTCAATCCCATGTTGGTGAAAGCTTCCGGCATGTGGTCAGCCATATAAGGCATGGGAGAAAACTTGAATCCCACCATGGGGACCATGGACATCGATTCTGTTCCGCCCGCGATCACAACATCGGCGTGCCCAGTCATGATAGCAAAGGCGCCATGGACAATGCTCTGCACGCCTGAAGCGCAGAAGCGGTTGATCGTCTCAGCCGGCACCGAATCAGGTAATCCTGCCCGCAGCGCGACCAGGCGCGTAATGTTCATGCCCTGTTCGCCCTCCGGGAAGGCACAGCCGAGGATCACATCATCAACCTCCGCCGGGTCCAGACCTTCAGCACGCTTCAGCAGCTCCTGGATCACTACGGCAGCCATTTCATCGGGTCGAGTGGTCGCCAGGCTGCCGCGCTTGGCTTTACCAACCGGGGTCCTTATAGCGTCAACTATTACAGCTTCTCGAGATGGATCAAGGTTTTTCATTATTACATCTCCTTTAAGGGATAAACAGCAAATAGCAAGTAGCAAATTGCAGTTATTAGATTAGGATTTGGAACTATCAAGTCTCATTCGATGTTGATTTATATTGTTAACCAGTAATGCAATTATTTGCGATACTAAATCAATTCTCTTGTTAATCAAACTCTCGGGCAAGATATAGCGAGACCTAAAGTACCAACCTTTCGATTCGCGTGTTTCACCTAAAGAGATGCGAAGGATGCGTACAAAATCAGCAGTTCCAACTCCCCTTCCAAAAGCCTCTTCCATGTTTGCACATATGCTACCTGTACTTCGAATCAATTGATTTGCGATTTCACGTCCTCTGAAATCTCTTCTAAGAAGTTCGCAGTCGTGCCATACCAGATCATACAAATACATACCTTTACGATAATAAATTGACTGCCAAAGAGGGTCAGACTTCATCCTCTTTGGTACAGTATCTATCCATTCTTCAAATGTCAATTCACTCACAGCACCCATTTCTAACTTGCTATTCCCTAACTTGCTACTTTTAATTTCTCAGCACTTTGCCGGTTTGGAGCAAGCTCCACATGCGCTGCTGGGTTTTACCTTCGCCACATAGCGAGAGGAATGCTTCACGCTCCAGGTCGAGAATATACTGCTCATCCACCCAGGTGGGTTGGCTGATGTTGCCTCCTGTCAGGACGTGAGCCAGCTTGCCCGCGATAACCAACTCATGCTCAGTGATGTAACCGCCCTGTTGCATCATATACACGCCGACCTTCATTGCCGAGAGTGCATCACGCCCAACGGCGTAAATCTTTTCGGGCAGCGGTGGTTTATAGCCATTAGACGCCATGTGGAGCACTTCTTTTTTAGCTTCTGCGAGCAGCAGATCGCGGTTCATAACCACCCGGTCGCAGGGGCTGAGAATACCAAGGTCGCGCGCTTCTTCTGCGCTGGTAGCTACTTTCGCCAGACCTATCTGTTGAAATAGGCGCTGCAGGAATGGCAAAGGCTGCACATCATCAGTGCGCATAGGGGGGTTTAAGATTCGCCGCAGCATCTCCTTGGTTCCGCTGCCCGCCGGGATGACACCGGCACCAATTTCGACCAAACCGGTATACAGCTCAGCAGAGGCAACAACCCGGCTGGCGCTCATGATCAACTCCGCCCCGCCCCCTAATGCCAATCCTAACGGTGCCACCACAACAGGTTTGGGGAAATAGCGCATCTGCATCAGAATGTCCTGCATGTTCTTTACAACCCCGTCGAGCTGTTCCCAATCCTTGTTTTGAGCCGCCATTACGACCAGGAAGAGATTCGCCCCCACGCTAAAATTGTCGGCTTCATTCCCAATCACAAGACCTTCAAAATCCTGCCCGGTCCTATCGAGCCCTTCCTGGAGCATGTTGAAGATATCCACATCCAGAGTGTTCATCTTGGTATGGAACTCAACACACGCCACGCCATCCCCAATGTCGATCAAAGATGCACCTGGATTCTTTTTTATGACCTTTCCGGCAGCTTTTTGTTCTTTCAACACGACCAATGAAACAGGTCGTTCGATCAGCTCGTAATCGCCTTTGGACGGGTTGTATACGCCAACCTGGATCTCGTCCTCGTATTGGTAAAAGGTTTCTTTTCCGGACGAGAGCATTTTTTCAACCCAGGGCGCAGGGGGAAATCCATCGTCTTTCATTGCCCGGGCGGTACCCGCCACGCCGAGCATATCCCAGGTCTCAAAGGGTCCGGCTTGACGCCCAAACCCCCAGCGCATGGCGTCATCGATGGGCTTGGGTGTATCAGCAATCTCCGGGATGCGTTCGGAGGCGTAAGCCAGGCTCTGAAAAGTGAGCACCCGAACCAACTGCCCGGCACGATCTTCGGTTGTGATAAGTGTTTTTAGACGTTCACCCAGATCTTGCTCGTCCTTGACTTTGCCGATCGATTCGAAGCGCGGCTTGGATGGCTCGTCGTACTCCATGGTTTGCAGGTTGAGCGACCAAAATTCCTTCTTGCCGTCCTCTGTACGCACCTGTTTGTAGAATCCCTGCTTAGTTTTATTCCCCAGCCAACCATTTTCTACCATCGTATCTATGAGGTTTAGAACAAGTTCGGATTTCATGTAGCGGGAGGCGAGTTCGTCGTGCGGGATCGCAGGGACCAGGTTCCTGCCTACATGCTGCCAAACATCCAACCCAATCAAGTCAAACAGTCGAAACGTGGCCGTCTTCGGATTGCCGATTGGAGGACCTGTGATCGCATCCACCTCCGGTATGGAGTATTCATTTCTAATGATGTAATCGATCGCAAAAGCGGCGCTGCCCGCAAACAAGCGGTTGGCAATAAAATTAGGCGTATCCTTTGCAGGTACGATGCCTTTGCCCAGGCGCAGCTCACCAAACTCACTGATGAACTCCATCACTTCCGGGAGCGTATCAGGCGTAGGTATGACCTCCAGCAGTTTCAAGTAGCGGGGGGGATTAAAGAAGTGCGTTCCCAGGAAGTGCTGGCGGAAGCTTTCTGAGAACCCCTCGGCTATGGAAGCTACCGGGATGCCCGAAGTATTGGTCGATACAATAGAAAACGGACTGCGCACAGCATCAATCCGCTCCATCAATTGGCGCTTGATCCCCAGATTCTCAATAATCACTTCGATCACCCAATCAGCGTCGGCGATAACCGCGAAATCATCTTCCAGGTTTCCGACTGAGACCAATGAGGCAAAATCCTTGCTGAAGAAACTTGCCGGTCGTGATTTTAACGTGCGGTCTAATCCCTCCTGAACGATGCGGTTTCTCACGACCGGGTCATCGAGTGTAAGACCAGCCTGCTCTTCTTTGGGTGTCAGCTCCCTCGGCACAATGTCCAGCAGCGTCACTTTCACACCAGCATTTGCCAGATGAGCTGCGATAGCACCGCCCATGGTTCCAGCACCGATTACGACAGCCTTGTTTATTCTATATTTCATGACGCCTCCTAATACTCGAGTCTAATCTAATAGGATAATCCTTCAATTGGTCAATAATGACAACCCGGTGAAGAACCATATACTGGAGTTACACTTCTACCAGGTTGTGCGGGATAACACCTATCGCAATTCACGTCCTCTGTAACCGAGGATTTGACGAGCAACGATCAATCTGTTTATCTGCCCTGTGCCCTCATAGATATCGGAGATCTTGGCATCACGGAACCACTTCTCCAGCAGATGTTCGCGGCTGTAACCCAGCGGTCCCAATAATTCAACCGCCCGCTGGGTGATCTTTGTGACAATATCACCAGCACGTACTTTGGACATGGATGCTTCCTTCGAATTAGGAAGGCGGTTATCCGCCATCCATACTGCTTTGATTACCAGCAGCCAGGCAGAGCGCAGCAAAACCTCCATATCAATCACTTCGCGTTCGATGTTGGTCATTTTCTGGCGTGGCAAACCATATCGAATTTCCACACCCTGCTCAGACAGCGTCTCCTTTACGAACTCCAATGCCGCCCGGGCGACGCCGATGGCTGTTGCGGCAACCAGTGGTCTGGTGGCGTCGAAAGTCGCCATCGCCTTTTTGAAACCTCTGGATGTTGGTCTTTTAACAATCTCAGCGCTGCCGAGCAAATTATCGAATGGAACACGCGCGTCTTGCAAAACAATCGAAGCAGTATCACTGGCACGGATACCCATCTTATCCTCAAGTTTCGTGACCTGAACACCAGGTGTGCCGGCTTCCACCACAAAACCCCGCATACCTGCCCTACCGGCGGTGGGATCGATCGTCGCCCAAACAACTACAATGCCATCGCTCTCTAACAGAGACATGTGCCCGCCCGTGACAAATATCTTTTCACCATTCAACACCCATTCGTTCGTCTCTTCATCTAAAACGGCGCTGGTGCGAATAGCAGATGTGTCCGAACCAGCCTGAGGTTCCGTCATTGCCATAGCACCAAAGGTCGGTTTCTCGGCATTGAACCGCGCTAGAAATTTCTTTTTCTGTTCTGGTGTACCGGCAGCTTGAACGGCTGCCGCGCCGAGACCACCACCGGGCGTAACCAGATACATACCAACATCACCCCAGGAGAGCATTTCCAACATGAAAGTCAGCGATTGATACCCAATAGGCGGTCTTTTTTTACCTTCTTTTTCCTTTTTCTTCTTGCCCTCAGCAGGGGCTAATGACCCCGCGCCGGTTTGGCGCATTGCCATGTGCATGAAGTTGATGTAATCCCAGGGTATTTCGTGTTCATTCTCGTCAAAATATCGCGAATGGGGTCGCATCATGTTGATAGCAACTGTTTCTAAGGCATTATTCGCCATCGCAATCGGCTTGGGAGCTTCAAAGTCAATCATTTCTTATCCTCCAGTATATTGGTCGGTTAATTTGATAGTCCTGTGGTCAAAAAGACTTACAGTCTGGTAGTAAAATCATCCAAAACCCCTTGCGATAAACATCTATTAAACAAATCAAATCTCATTTGACTGTTGGACCATCGGACTAACGACTACGTGACTAAAGACTGCTAGACTATAGTTAAACCATTGAGCATCGCAATTCCACGACCGTTGCGCATCCACATCTCAACAGGGTACTCACGGATGTAACCGTATCCACCGAGTATCTGCACCGCACGGTCGGTAACCATCATAGCCATATCCCCTGCGCCGGTGAGTGCCAGATAGGCATTCTTGCTGGCTTCCGGCTTGGCGTTATCCAACATCCAGGCTGCTTCCCAAACCAGCAGCCTTATAGCTTCAATTTCAGTCGCCATTTCAGCTAGCATGAAAGCGATGGCTTGTTTTTGAGCAACCTTTACCCCAAAGACTTCGCGTTCTTTTGCGTAGTCTCGGGAATATTCATAAGCGGCGCGCGACATACCAACCGCCATGGCTGCCAAAGCCAGGCGCGAAGCATCCAAAATCGGAGTAAAATCATGTCCCGTCTCTCCACCGATCCGGTTTGCCTGAGGTATCCTGGCTTCCTGGAAATTAGCTTCATAGACTGGATAGGCATAGATACCTAGAAGCTTCATGCGTTTACTAACTTCAACCCCGTTGGTGCCCTTTGGCACAATGAAGCCTTGAGTTTGATCCCCCAAGCGGGCATAAACGACCATTGCCTCGGCATCGTTTGCATATGGGACATAGGTTTTTGGACCAGTGATCACATACTCGTCACCTTCTTCTACTGCCGTTGTACGCAGGTCATTGGGATCGAAATCGAATTGGGGCTCGATGAGCGCCGCTGTATATGGCAGCCACTCAGTTTCAATGACCGGCGGCAGGTATGTTTCCTTCTGCTCCTCAGTGCCTCCCAGGAAGACAGGCAAAGCAAACAGATTAGGAGTCATTACTCCCAGCGCGCCAGCTAAATCTCCCCAAGCCATCTCCTCGGCAGCCAATACACCCGTTACCGCTGAATGCTCCCCGAAGCCGCCGTATTGCTCTGGCAGCGAGGCTTGTAAATAACCCAACTCCCA
>JAUWPO010000025.1 GCA_030611505.1 Chloroflexota bacterium | reverse complement strand
TCCCAATCTTGTTGTGGATGGTTCAATGGTCGGAAAGTTTCTTGGGCAATCCAAGCTCGAGACCCATCTGTGAAGTCGAATACATGCAGGACTTCCACATTTCCATCAGTTTGTTCGCCGATCAAATATGCTCTCCCAATGTCTTGTAAAATACCAGCGAACACTTCTCCAAAACTCACTGTATCACGACCAATAAGTACGACCAATGGAATTTCTTGGGACCCATAAACATTTTCCCCTTTCACACTGAGAGGTCGTTCATTTTCTCGATCGATAAAATGCCCCAATATTCCGCTTGTGAAGTAAGCAATTGAATTCATAAACACGTCACTCCCACCACCTCTGTTCTGACGATTGTCAATTATTAGACCATCTAGCGGCGGGTTGGATGTCAGTTCAATAAGCGCTGCTTTGATTTGTTCATCAATGTTATTGTTTGTAAAAGTAGGTATGAGAATATAGCCAATCTGATTGCCGTTCTGAGTGGTTAGTGTTGTATTTGGGACCGGGATCGATCCGGTGATTAGGCTTCGTACGATATTAACATAACGGGGTTCGCCGCCAGGAGATTGAACGGTCAATACAGCCTGCGACCCTTCAATACCGCGCAGCAAATCGTATCTGGGACCGGATTCATCAATGATCGCATGACCGTCGACCTCTAGGATGCTGTCATGAGACTGCAGTCCAGCTTCTTCTGCAGGACCTCCCGGAAAGGTGAGTATTATGGTGATGTAATCTCGTTCGGGGAGGGCGGTGCTTAGAATACCAATGCCAACGTAGTCATACCCACTCTCGGTTTCGATGTCCATTGCTGCGACTTGTTCGGGATTGAAGAATTTAGAGTGTTCGTCGCCCAGTTTGGAAATCATCTCATCCATTGCGAAGTAGAATTCATCATCGTTCAAACCAGATTCGATCCTCTGGCGATATTCATTATAGATCGCATACCAATCTACCCCGTTAAAATCACTATAGAGGTAATTCTCGTTCACGGTGTTCCAGATTTCATCAAAAATCAGCAGGTGGTGAGGTGAAGGAGTTGGTCTTTTAGTAGGAGTCGCTGTGAGGGTGGGAGAAGGTGATGGTGGAGCTGTGAATGTGGAAGTAGGAGAGGGGAAGACTGGATAAGTGGGCGTAAGTGATGCCGGGACGCTGGTCGATGTGTCTAAAGCGTAAAGAGAGGTTGTTGGCGAATTTGATTGTGTAGAAAGCGGTTGCCAGATTTTCGAAGTTGACTGGCAGGTCAAAGTAGAAATTATTAATAAAAGAACTGCGAAACGGGCACGAAGGCTCATAGGTGTTTAAGCGGGGTGGAAAATTAATCTAATACCCTCCTGAAGAGTACAAACTTGGATCCGTGGGCGTTTGGCCGGAAGGATCCCAAACGTAAACGGGATCACCAATGTTTGCCCAATTAAAGATCCAATGCGCGTCCCCGACAGTCATGTTTACGCATCCATGTGATTGCGAGAACCCCATTTTTGTGCGCCAATATGCGCCGTGAAGAGCCCGTGCCTGATCGAAGTACATTGTCCAGGGCACGTCTTCCAGGTAATAGCCGCCACCACCGTCGGCTTCAAACGCACCCCGCATCGGTGTTGTCTCATGTTTTTCGTAGATTGGGAACAAACCTGGCTGCGTCCAAAAAGGGTCTGAACCACTTGCAATAACAGTGGCGAAATCTAATTGGCGTTGGTCGTATACGGCTATAGTCTGTTGATCTAAATTAATTGCAATCCAACGATCGCCGGTCACTCCTTCAGGCGGTGTTGTGTCAGGGGTCACGCGTGCCACTACTTTTTCGGGCAACCACTCATCCGGACCAACCATGTACCAGTCCGAATCATCTACGGTTGCGACATCGTAAATTTGAACAACTTCATATTCGGTTAGCAAGTGACCAGTGTAGTCAGCAATCTGGTAACCTGGAGTGCGTTTTGTTTCTACGGGAGTTGCGCTGAGAAATGTAAGTATCCAGCCAAATGAATTGTTGGGTGTTCGGTTGAATGTTAATCCTTGGAATCTGGGAAGGACGCCAATCCGGGACACATCGGCTGCGGTCATCCATCCTCGACCTGTATAGTAAAATCGCCCGCCGTCAACCTCTTCTGACCGGTCGTAGGAGATATAAGCGAAACTGGCATTTATTCTTTCCGAAGCGAGTTTCTTTTTCTTCTCCAGGGCGACTTCGACTGATGGGTAGATAGGAGCATTTTCGGTCTTAACTTCTCCGTAATGTATATCCATTTGCGCCAGGGAGGGGTCTGCTTGGCTTGCTGGAAGTGGGGTCAAAGGGAATGTGATCCCGATTTTTGCCATCTGCGTGAGATACGTTGAAGGACCGGCAGGGGTACAATCACCAGGATCATTAATATATATTCCCGGCAGGCATAGTACGGCTGGATTGGCGCTTGGATCACTACTTGAGTTGGAGGCAGCATTAACGGGGATGATTTGTGAGGTTAAGCTGAATAGAAAAGCTGTTGATAGTAGTAATATTTGTAGAATTAAGCGTTTCATTGAGGCACCATTGCAAAAGTGTGGCTTTGTTATACTTGAGTATACTTAGGCTTGTCGTTCACTTGTCATGTGTTTAAATGAGTTGTGATTATAAAGGATTATCGTGAGTAATTGATGAGAGAAGATATCGGAGGTTCAAGCTACTTTATTATCTGGATGCATGCCATACGTCCAAAGACGCTGCCAGCCGCTGCTGCTCCTGTGATAGTAGGAACGGCTCTTGCTTACCGGGATGGTGCTTTCCAATTCGGACCGGCTATCGCCGCGTTGTGCGCGGCATTACTCCTTCAGATTGGTGCCAATCTTGCTAACGACGTCTTTGACTATCGTAAAGGAGCTGACACAAAGGAGCGACTGGGACCGGTGCGGGTGACACAGGCTGGTTTGTTGCCGCCAGAACAAGTTTTTAAGGGTATGTGGGTGTCTTTTGGAATCGCGGCAGTGTGCGGGGTTTATCTGACTTTCGTTGCTGGCTGGATCATTGTTCTGATTGGTCTACTTTCGATAGCAGCGGCGGCGGCATACACAGGAGGTCCATATCCGCTTGGCTATTATGGACTAGGAGACCTGTTTGTGTTTGTTTTCTTCGGCTTGGTAGCGGTCTGTGGTACGTATTATGTTCAGGTGGGTGGAATTAATTCATCTGTATTATGGGCTTCTATTCCAATGGGATTGTTGATTACAGCAATACTGGTTGTGAATAATCTGAGAGATATCGACACAGATGAGGGTGCAGGGAAGAAAACCCTGGCGGTACGATTGGGGGTTACAGGCACACGGCTTGAATATTCGTTTTGTATATTCGGTGCATATGTTGTCCCTCTCTGGATGTGGATAGTCGGGATGGAATCGGCTTGGATTTCTCTTGTTTTACTTTCCACACCACTGGCACTATCATTAGTGCGAAAGGTCTGGCACGATGGAGGCCGTGATCTCAATCCTGCTCTAGCAAGGACGGGTCAGCTTGCTTTGTTTTACAGCTTATTATTCTCAGCTGGGGTTATCCTCCCCTACTTTATGAGATATTATATTTATTAACGGTTAGGCTTGCTGCCACGGGCAAACCCGTCTTTCGATCCAGTCCACAGAAAAATATAAGCCGAGTCCCATAAGGCTCAAAGCGACAATACCGGCGTACATTGCGGGATAGTTAAATAATGTACTCCCATTGTAATAAATATAATAACCTAATCCTTTTTGGGTAGCGAATAGTTCGGCAATGTACAATACTGCCACTGCAGTACCCACTGATTGCCGTAATGCAGTAAGAATCGCCGGGAGGCTGGCGGGTAGATAAACAAACCGGAAGAGAGCTCTACGACCTGCTCCTAAACTGCGGACACTCTGTATCAATTCAGGGTGAATACTAGCTGCCCGGTCGCGTACCAGCACCAGCACTTGGAAAAAAAGGATTAAAAAAATGATGATAATTTTCGGAAAATCCCCAATTCCAAAAAAAAGAAGCACAATCGGCACAAAAACTACTTTTGGTATGGGATAGAGCAAATACATCATCGGCGAGAATATATTGTTGAATCGCTTCGACTGACCCAATAACAGCCCAAGAGGTGCCGCCAGAGCAATCGCCAGGAATGTGCTGGCTAAGACACGCCACAGGCTAGCCACGAAGTGCTGCGCCAGTTGACCGTTCTCCAAGTCAGTCACAAATATTTTACTGACTTCGATAGGTGAAGGTAGAATCGGGCGCTGCACCACCATTGCTGCAACTTGCCAAACAATTATCAGCACGAGGACAGCCAGAAACAGGTCGCGGCGTTTCATCTTTCCTCCATTTTTTTACGTAGGTGACGTGTCAAGGCAATATACTCAGATGTATCGCGGAAGCTGGGTCGAGCTGCTCCAAGATTGTCAAAAATCACTGTACTTGAATTTGGCGGATGTCCCAGTAATAGGATTTTCTGCCCTAACACAGCGGCTTCTTCGATCGCGTGAGTGACCAAAACGAGTGTCAGGTTTTGTTCTTGCCAGAGTTCCATCGTCAGGTTCTGCAAACCTTCCCGTGTGGGTGCGTCCAGTGACGAGAAAGGCTCGTCCATTAATAGCAAATCAGGCTGGAGGGCTAAGGTCCGGGCAATTGCAGTGCGCTGGCGTTGTCCGCCAGAAATTTTATGTGGGAACTGGTCTTGAACTGGACCCAGACCTAGGCGTTCCAGCCACGGATCAACATTTGTCGCCAATTGAAAATTATCTGGGGCATGTTTCCCGTCCGGACCGTAAAAACTGCGGATTTGCAGACCCAATTCGGCGTTTTTTCGCACGGTTGCCCAGGGTAGCAGGCCATAGTCTTGCAGAATTAATCCTGTGTGAGGTCTGGGGCGAGTCAAAGGTCTTTCATCGATGAAGATCTTTCCTGAAGTAGGAAAACGAAGACCGGCTAATAAATAAAGCAGGGTTGTCTTGCCGCAGCCAGATGGTCCCAATACAGCCCAGGCTTCACCACGTCCGACTTTCCATGTGAAATCTTGAAATACAGTGGTTCCTTTTGGATAGGTAAACGAAAGGTGCTCTAGAAGGATCACGGCAGGAATTCGGGATTCACTGATTCTTCATAAGAGACATCGACATTGAGGATGCCCTTGTCCTTTGCCCAAGAAAGCACATCGTTCCATTGATCTTCATCAGGTACACCCGCTGTAACAAAAGGCGGGATTTTGAAAGTATCCAAAAGCGGCGGGGGAACCAGCTTTAAATCGCTCAATAATGTGTTCCATTTTTCAGGATCGGCGTTGATCTCGTCTGTCGCCTCTTCAATAGCAGTCAGAAAACCATTTATTGCTTCTGGATGCTTATCGATGACTTCTTTTCGAAAGGAAATTGTAGAGAAGCTGTATTTTGGGAGGCTGGTGTCGTCCAGGATGATCTTAGCGCCATTTAGCACAGCTAAGGAAGAGAGGGGTTCTGGCAGCATGGCAGCTTCTAACTCTCCATTTTCTAATAGCGCCATCCTGTCAGGAATTTTTGGGACTGCGATGGTATTTATTTCGTATTGTGAAAACCCCTGCGCCTGGAGCAGACGATCAGTTAAATAATCGATCACCGTACCTTGCGATATCCCAATTTCGACACCCTTCAAGCCATTTGCGGATTCGACATTACTTTTGCCGGACGCAAGAATGCGGAACAGAGCATCCTCCGGAGTAGCAGTCCTCGCAAAGCGCACAATCTGGACCTGGATCTGGTCTTTATTGTAGAGCATTGTTGAAGTGACTTCGTTGATCATGCCATCAGCTTGACCAGCGGAAACCACCTGGTCGCGTTCAGCCCCAGATGCGACGGGAATGAATTCAACTTGTACTCCGTTTTGCTCGAACAGACCTTCCTGCTGGGCGACATACATCGGTAAGGTGTCTAGTATGGGTAAGACAGCCATCTTGAGAGTAATTGGTTCATCTGTTGTCATCGTTAGGCTGATCTGTGAACATGCTCCAACAATTGTACTTAAAACGAATAAGCATGGAATGAAGAAGTGAAGGTGTTTAAAAAGTCTAATCATGGTTACTTCTCCTACAAGATTGATAATCAATCCAAACCGCTCGTTTCTATTTGAAACGCAGAGATTATAGCATGTTCTATTCGATCATCGAAAAGGCTAGCGTGAAATTCCCCTGCGAAAAATTCAGCATGTAATTGAAATTGGAGCTTGAGGAATAAGTAAAATTGTTGTCGTCCTATCAAAACCGCTTCGCGAATATTCTTCTAACAGATCTGGAGGAGTATTGCTTTCATTGATGCGTTGGACAAGATGGTCAACCGCATGCCGACCTGTTGAAGCAGCATCCTCTCCCACTAAGGCAAAAAAATGCGCGTTTCCGGTGATTCGGGGAAGGCGAATGTAGTCGTGATAGGTTCTGTTGTCGATTCGTAATTCAAACAGTTTGTTAGTTCGAACGATAGAATCAGGATGGCTGATATGACTGCAAATAAGACTCTTAGAACCATTATTTGAATTTCACTTCATAGTCGTTTCGTTTTCAAGTTTGTTTACAATATCTGCCAGTTCACCCCATTCTTTTAAGCTTAAGGTCTCTGCTCTACGCATGGAATTTATCCCTGATTGATACAGGATGGCCTCTGATTGCGCTGGTTTCCAGCGCATCCCTCCTGCCAGAGAGTTGCGCAAGGTTTTCCGTTTTTGACTGAACCCGGCTTTAACCAATCTGAAAAAAGTTGGTAATAAACCAATGGGGATTTGTGGTTCCGGATAGCGATCTACACGCAGGATCGCGGAATCAACATTAGGTTGTGGGTAAAAAACTGCTGGAGGTAAATACGCCATAATATCCGGTTTCCCGTAAACCTGCACACTGAGAGCTAACACGCTCATCTTTCCCGGTGAAGCGCATATGCGCTCCGCAACCTCACGTTGAAGTGTAAGCACCAATCTTTTTGGGGGACGACTTGTTTCCAGCATATTGCGAATGAGGGCTGATGTGATGTAATAAGGGATATTTGCAATGACCAAGAACCCCGAAACGTTCATCAATTGGTTGAGATTCAAGCGCAGAATGTCCCCTTGAATGATTTCGACGTTTGGAAAACCGGAGATTACTTCCTTAAGGGGGGGGATCAGTTTGGAATCTAACTCGACTGCAAGGACATTGCGTGCATGGATGGCCAACAGGCGGGTCAAACTGCCAAGACCGGCTCCAATTTCTAATACAACATCGCTTTTCTCTACCTCTGCAGCTTCAATAACTTCCTCCAGAGCAAATTGGTCGATCAAGAAGTGCTGCCCCAAACGCTTATCTGGGCGAAGGTTATAACGCTGTAATATGGTGGGGATATCCAGGGGTGTTAATGTCACGGGCAGGTTGGTTCCTTCGGTTGGGAAGGCCAGGCGCCGGCTTTAAAATGATGAATGTAGTCACGCACAATCTCCATATCGGCTTGCGTGGCGAAAGTCTCGTTTCTCATCTGGGGACTGTAAATGCGGTCATGCTTGAGGATTTCTTGAGGTAATCCTGTGAATATCAGGTTCTCGCTTTTTACATGGGGCAACAGGCAAGCCAACTGACTGATCTGCTCGAAACTTAGATCTGTGATTACAGAATCTTGAAATGAGGCGATGATCTGGGGGATTTTTGGTAGTACTGTCGGACTGAGAAGTTTTTCCCTCAGAGCGCAGATAACCATATTTTGATTATCCACTCGCTGATAATCGCTGTAGCGTTTACGAATGCGAGAAAATCGCACCGCTTCGTCTCCGTTGAAGTGCTGCTGCCCGGCATAAAAATACCCCATATCACGTGTACGTCTGTCTGTTGGAGTTCCGTCCACATCCGTGGGAAGGTATAAATCAATACCACCGACAGCGTTAATTATTTTTTCCAATACCAGCATATTTAGAGCGCCGTAGTGATCAACCCGCAAGTCGAAATTTTTTTCAAGAGTGCGAGCAAAAAGACCTGGTCCCGCCCCAGGACCATCGTAAGTATTCATCCCGGGACTGCCGTAAAAGAATGCCTGGTTGATTTTTCCGTGTGTGACGCCATAATCTTCAATTTCTGGAATTTCAACCCACAGATCACGAGGAATTGAAAGCATCGTTACTTTCGGAGTAACAAAATCAACCCTTGCGATCCGGATTACATCGGCTAATCCATAAGTGTATGATTCATCTTTAGTATCAATTCCCAATCCCAGGATATACATGATGGGTGGACCGCCACACAATGGCTCACGAGATGCGGTCGGTTGTGAAGTTGCAGATGGTACGGTTGTTGGTGTAAATGATTTGGTATCTTGGGGGGTAGGAGATTCAAGGGGTTTCGTTGCTTCCGAGGTCTGGGAGTGTGTAAAGCTAGTCGTCGATAGATAAGGATCCGTAGCGGTGTAAGTTGGCAACTCCAAACCTGGACCTAAAGGGGCTGTCCAGCGCTGTTTTGCTTTTGGGTATACAACTAGTCCCCCCACGATCAGCAAAAGAATTACGCCGCTCATCAGAAGGAATATTAGTCTATACTTTGAGGGTTTCGTTGAATTATCCATATAAATCGAATCGCCAATAAGTTTCTTATTTCAGTCACAGTAAATAGGATGAAATGTCATTTGGAACAAAAACTTGTTCTTCACAGAGCGAAGCGGAGTGAAGTGAAGAACCTCGCCTATGTGGATTTCTATGAGATACATCAGGATCATGTTGAAGGTGTAGTAGACGATCCAAGGATAAAATTTTTCGATCCAAACCCTGAAGATTATATCACCGGCGTATTGATCTGTAAGTACCTGCAAAGGCACCTACTAAGGTATAATTTTTTAGGCAAACAACGATGTCAGGGAATCAGACTGGGTCTGCGAAAAGACCGGCACAAAAAACACATAATCAGCGCATAATAAAGAAAATCGGTTTATGGTTATTGACTGGTTTGCTGATGGTTTTTGGTTCCTTATTTTTACTGAATGTTACTGCAACAAGACCGCTCTATGCGGGGGTTTTGGTTTTGCTGCTGGTATTTCATGCAACCCTCACTATAGCAATCGTATATAGTTTCTCCGATACAGTTGTAAGTTATGTTTGGCGCTACCGTCTTGCGTTTTTAATAAGTGCCTGCTTTCCGATTATAAATTGGAGCGTAGTGGGGTTCGTAATATTTTTCAGTCAGGATCACAATTTGTTTGGCACAATCACGCTTCTAAATATGGGAATATCTTTGGTCTTAGCGATCATCGGAGCGTTTTTGGGCGGATTGACCGCCACAGCCATTGATGAAGGTCTCTGGGAGAACAATTCGCCACCTCCAGAACAAATACAAAAGGAGGTAAGGGAGAAGCACCATGAAGTAATCGGTAATCCTGGTCCCGAACCAATCTCCAAGCGTCTGTTCGATTATATCTCTGCACTATTCGGAATACTTCTTTCTATGCCCATTTGGAGCTTAATTACATTTCTAGTGTGGTTTGAAGACCCCGGACCAATCTTGTTTATCAAAAATTCTGTTACCAAAGGGGGAAAAAACTTTCATCAATTCAAATTTCGGACTATGGTGCCTGGTGCAGAAGTTGAGACCGGTCCTGTTCAAGCAAAGCGTGGAGATGCACGTGTTCTCCTCTCAGGTCGATTTTTGAGGAAGACCGCGTTGGATGAATTACCTCAATTGATAAATATCCTGCGCTCCGAAATGAGTTTTGTAGGACCGCGTCCGCAGCGTACAGTTCTGGTTCGTGATTATCTGGAAGTGCTGCCAGAGTATGCCGAGCGTCATCGTGTTTTACCAGGGTTAGCTGGATTGGCTCAAGTGGATGGTGATTATTACCTGACTCCCCGCCAAAAACTTCGTTTTGACCGTTTATATATCCGCTACAGGAGTCTGGGTTTTGATTTAAAACTCATAATGTTAGCTTTCCTGATCACATTCTGGTATCGCTGGCAAGATGACTGGAACGGTCGTTTACCCAGGTCTTTAATGCGATTTGGAACCAACAAGCCAAGAAATGAAACTTGATTTCTCCCCACAAAGGCGGTAATTACTGGGTCTCGGGATCCATTCTTCTTTTCACTATCCGCCAAGCAGTCCATAAGATTACACAAATAATCAGAGCACTGACCACCTGCCCTGCAAGTGTTCCATAAACACCCCATTGTAAGATCAACCAAATACCAACCGTTAGCATTACAGCGATGGCGATCAAATTGGCGATGAATATTGGTTGACCAATTCGAACGGCTTTGAGTGCTGTTTGGGCTGGGGAAGAAAAATATAGAAGCAAGTAGAAAATCACCATCAATACTATGCCGTTGCTGTATTGCAGATATGTTTCTCCATAGAACAACTCTAATAGGAATTCAGGAAATAGAAGGGCAATCGCCAGCATAGCGATAATGGGAATCCCGAGGATAAAATATGTGGTTCGTAAAATTCGAGATAGAGCGGGGATTCCCTTCTGATCATAAATCTTGGCAGCGCGCGGCGTGAGAAAAGTGTCTGTTGCCCTTAAAAGCACGTGGACTGGTGCAACAATGTTTTGAAGAGCCCGGTAAGCACCGGCTGCTGCAAAGCTAATAATCCCAGCCGTCAGAACGGGATAAAATTCGACTGCAAACCAGTTTGCGGTCGAACTTCCAAGCATCCATTTTCCGAACCCCCAATTTCTTTTCCAGGTCATGCGCAGATCAATATTCTTGATACTCCAATAGCTGCGTGTTTGCCACATACCGGGAATAAAACTGATCAGAGATCCAATGGCAATTGCCGAAATTCCCGTTGCTCCTGTCAATCGGCTCTGGTTTGCCAATACAACCATGATTCCCAAGCGGAATAGATTGCCAATCGAGGAGTTAAATACGGCATACGTAACTTTTCCCCGTGTGTACAGCGTTCGGCGGATAAATTCCGCTAGCTGCCAACAGAGGAAAACCGACCATAGTGAAAAAATACCCGGACCAGCAGTATCATTGCCCAACAGGATGAGCACCCACCCTAGAAGCGCTACCCCAGCGGCGGCAGCCAAGGCAAGCATTAGCTGAATAAATCCGGTGTTGGAGGCATAGTTCCTGAAAGTGGAATGGTCCATTGCTGCCCCGTACGTATTGAGCGGCTGTATTATGATCCCTTCCTGGAAGGCTCTGACGAGACGCAGAATTGTAAATCCAACGGCATAAACTCCCAGTTCAGTTGGGCTGGCGTTCCTCGCCAGGATGAGGGTTGCAAGGAAGTTTGAAACGCTGATGATTCCCTGATCTGCAGCCGCCAGGTATCCTTGTCTTGCAGCTTCTCCGGAGAAAAAAGAGACCAGCCCGTTCACCGAATTATGCAATTGCTGACGGGGTTTGTCATTATTGGTTTTATTCGAACCGGGGATTTCTTTCTTTGGAGTCGTCATGGAACCTGGTAGTCATTTGCCGATAAGCAAGGATGATTAAATTACGATTTTATCAGCTAATCCCCGTGTTTTATTGTAAGATGATAAAAAGGACATTGAAATATAAAAAATGCCCGGGCAGGCTATCCGGCGGCACCCAGAATTACCCGCTTACCGCTGCTTCCTCTCGGATCTGACGGGGTTCGCAGGATTCCGCCGCGCCGGACCCACCCGGACACGGTCGGAAGCATACCGCAGGCGGGGACGATTGTCAATATTTTATTCTTGGAAGTCCTCCCATGATATTTCTTGCTGAAATAAGTAGCAGCAACGGATTGATCAATAAATGTAAGATGGAAAAGATGTAATTGTAACAACCCATAACGCTTGACATTTTTAATAATGGCGAGGAAAATGAATGTTGTTATCAGTTGTACATATTAGAGGATGATTATGTAATGTGCACATCACCGGAGGTAGCTTACAGAATTAATTGCTATGCCAGATGACGGCTGATGCCACGCTGCAACTCGTTATAGCAGGACCGGTCGAGGCAACAGCTCTAGGCGATGCTCTAATGAAGTGGATCGCGATGGGCGTCTCAGCTCTATTACCGAGCACGCGCCTTGGTCCGCGATTCGTTTGATCTTGTGATTTATCAGCCCGGTAAAGTCAATGCCTGGGAGGCGGCATTTCTTAGATTCAGGCAATTTGTTGAAATCTGAGTGTTCAATGGATGAGTAAGAAATCACAACAAGGAGGTAACTTTCTGATGAGGGTCTTGCGAGCAAACGTCCAGACCGGCGAAATTAGATATGAGGGTGTTCCTGAAAACTGGAAACATTTCGGAGGGCGCGCGCTGGCAGCCCGAATTTTATTAGACGAGGTACCCCCTGCATGCGATCCACTTGGACCCTACAACAAGCTGGTTTGGGCACCCGGTTTACTTGTTGGGCATACGCTTTCCAGCTCTGACCGGATCTCGATCGGCGCTAAAAGTCCACTTACCGGGGGCGTGAAGGAATCCAATGCGGGCGGTAGCACTGGGGTGCGGATGGCTTGGCTGCGCCTCTTTGCTCTGATCATCGAGGGTGGACCACCTGCAGATGGAAGCTGGCGGCTGCTCGTTGTTGATAAAAATGGAGCACGATTCGAGGCGGCGGATGATCTAGTCGGCTTAGGGTTGATAGATACCGGTGAACGTCTGTTCGAGCGCTTTAATGACAAGATCGGCGTTTCAGCTATCGGACCGGTGGGCGAGCGCCTTTACAGATCGGCGGGCATCACGCATATGGATAACGACCAACACCTGACTAGAATTTCGGCGCGTGGTGGGCTGGGTGCTGTGATGGGGAGCAAGCACCTAAAAGCCATCGTATTTGACTTTCCAAGCGCAAACCGACCAGAAGTAGTCGACCCGGAACTCTTTCGTGACGCCTCGAAACGATACATCAAGGCACTGCAAGAGCATCCCCAAACCAGTGCCGGATATCCCCTTTATGGTACTGCGGGTATGGTCAACCTGTGCAATACAGTGGGTGGGATGCCAACCCGTAACTTTTCCAATGGTAGGTTCGAGGGTGCCGAAGCGATCAGCGGCGAGACTTTACATGAACTGAACAAATCACGTAACGGTGAAGTATCACATGCCTGCATGGCGGGTTGTATCATCAAATGCTCAAACATATATCACGGGTCGGATGGGGAGGTGATCGTCACGCCGCTGGAGTATGAGACAATCGGTATGATGGGCTCCAACCTCGGTATTGACGATCCGGATGTCATTGCACGTTTGAACGCCGTCGCTAACGATCTTGGTATAGATACCATTGATACTGGTGCAGCATTAGGTGTGGCCGCTGAGGCAGGCTTGATGACTTTTGGCGATGGTTTACGCGCCCTGGAATTGATGGAGGAAATCCGGGAAGGAACACCGTTGGGGCGCATTCTGGGGAACGGAGCGGCGTTAGCTGGGAAAGTACTGGGTGTTAAGCGCATCCCAGCAATTAAGGGACAAGCTATGTCCGCTTACGATCCGCGCGCAATCAAAGGAACTGGTGTCACTTATATAACATCACCTCAGGGTGCCGACCACACATGCGGTTTGACGATCCGTTCTAAGGTCGATCACACCAATCCAGAGGGTCAGGTTGAACTCTCTCGGGATGCGCAGTATAAGATGGCAGGTTATGACTCGCTGGGTGTATGTATATTTGGCGGGTTCGGCATGGATGCAAGTATAGTTTGTGATTTGGTTAACGGGCGCTATGGATGGGATGTCGGTATTGACTATCTGACAGAATTAGGCAAGAAGTCAATCCTGATGGAGCGCGAGTTTAACCGCTCAGCGGGTTTCACCAAAGCGGATGACCGTATGCCCGAGTGGATGGTGCATGAGAAGCTACCACCGCTCGATACAGTTTTTGACGTACCGGAAGAAGAGATAGATTCCATCTTTGATTGATTTATTGTTTAATCGCTGATGCTTGTTTTGGTGATCGATACATCAATGGATCATGTACCGATACATCATTTCAGGAGGATCTATCCGCTGCTCGGTCATTTATCCCCAATTTTTCAGCGGAGAGGGTGGGATTCGAACCCACGGAGCCTTGCGGCTCACGCGCTCTCCAGGCGCGCGCATTAGGCCAGACTATGCAACCTCTCCAATAATAAACATATTACTATATTTCTTGCGAGCAGAATTATACTATAGGGTTTTTAAAGCCGGTAGCCGAAATAATTTCTTAGATTCCCTTGATTTGGGAAAACTACCTTTGAGTGCATATTTTCAATCCGTAAACCCCATAGAGGGATGAGGTCTTTCATAAACGAATAAGCTGTCATCCCAAGTACGTTTGAATCCAATTTCCTCCAGTTGAGGCAGCAAATCTGGTTGCAGTGGGGTAATCCAATCGATTTTGTGGTAACCATTTATATGCGCATAAGTGAGTAAATCCAGGAGGTATGGACCGATTTTTTCTGGCGGGCATGCCACCAAGCTTATATACAATCTGGATTCATCCTTATCTTCGAGCGATTTCCTGATTAACAATACACCCCTTCGATCGCGCCACCAGAATGCCATCCCTCTATTCACTGCATCTGTGAAGTAGCTTACTTTTAATGGCGCCCACTTCCAATCTAAATCTATAAGTCCATACGAAAGTGGGATCATCGGACTCGATAAGGCGATATCTAGGGCTTTGTTTATTTCTGAAGATGGAATAAGTTGAAATTTTTGCCTCTTCTGGTTTGTATCCTCAGGTTCTGAAATTGTTATCTGAAAAATTGTGAACTCCCCAATTTTTTTGAAATCGGTCCGTTTGCAAAGATGGTGAATCGGATGCCTGAATGAGGCGGTTGCCAAACGGATTTTCCCACTTCCTTTATTGAGCCAGATGTCTAATAAGTAATCGTGAAGCTGTGAGGCAACCCCTGCACCTTCAAAGTCTGGATGGACGCGCAGTCCCTCCAGCCACCAATCTTCGCTCGAAAGACGGGTAAGTTTGCCTAACCCAATAATACGATTATCATATTCTGCGACAGTAAGTTCACCAGTGGTATCGCATAGCCATTCCGTCCATACCGTTGGCACATAGTCCTCCCCATCCCAGATCTTGCTCGTTAATTCCATCACGTCTGGGGTATCTTTGATTGAAGCTGGACGACAAATCACATTCAATCTTTTATAGTTTAGCAACTCTGTCGAATCTGGCATTGTTTTAGTGCCTTATCCCGGGAACATCTCTTTATATATCTCAGGCGCAAATTGGGCGACCACATCTGAAGAAAGGCAATTTTGGCGGCAAATTTCAGCAAACAGGTCAGCACTGGGACGCTTCTGGCGCGCTTGGGTATGGAGATCCAACTCCCATAAACCGAATCGTTGCGTCCAGCCGCGCTCCCACTCGAAATTATCAACCAACGTCCAGTGAAAGTATCCTTTGACGGGGAAGTTGAAATTCACTGCTCGCCAGACCTGGTGCAAGTGTTGGATCAGGTACTTCCGCCGGAGCTGGTCATTGAGGTTTTCTACTCCATTTTCGGTGATGATAATCGGGACGTCAAACTGCGTTCCCCATTTAAGGGCAGTAAACATGAACTGGGACGTATTGGCAATAAATTTATTGTCACTTAATTCATCATCCGGTTTGTAGAATCTCCGGATGAAGAGACTGTTGGTTTTCAACAGATTGAAGGCCACCATATCGCGAGTATAGTAGTTGATCCCCAAAAAATCTTGAGTTCCCTTTGCTGCTTGAATTCGCTTAAACCAGGTCGGAAAGCGCAAAACCCCATCTGTAAATGCGCGCGGGAAAAAATTGTTGAACTGGCTTGAGAGCAAACTTGCTGCTGCTCTATCAAAAGGGGACCAGGACCTGAACGGAACAAATCCGCGGTAGTTGTGCGCAGCACCTACTCTGGACGTTGGTTGTATGCTGTGTATAGCGTGATATGCTCCTGCGTGAGCGCGCACCAGATTCGTCATCACATTGATTGTGGATGGCAGATTCCTTTTCCCAGGTGGGAAAATTCCAAGTAAGTATCCATTTGTCGCAAAGACATTCGGTTCGTTGATCGTTATCCAGTAATTAGCGTATTCTTTCAGTCCATCGACCACTCTTTTTGTGTAGGCTGTGAAGTATTCGCTCACAGATGGATTTTCCCAACCCCCAATTTCCGCCAGCCAGAGAGGGTCGCTGAAGTGATGTAATGTGACGATGGGCGTCATGCCGCGTTCACTAAGGCCGCGCACAATTTCACGGTATCGATCTAACACAGATTCATCCCAATGATCGGGAGAGGGTTGCACTCGGCTCCACTCGATGGATAGCCGGTGGGCATTGTGATCTGATTCAGCAGCCCGATCTAAATCTTCTCTCCATCGTCCACCCCACCAATCACATGCTGGACCAGATGTGTGTCCGTTTAATATATTTCCCTCTTCTTGTTCCCACCCCCACCAGTTGTTGTTGGTGTTGTTGCCTTCCACTTGATGGGAAGATGTCCCGGTCCCCCACAGAAAACCGCGCGGAAAGTGAAATGTCGCTTCAGCCATTAAGGATTCCCTTTTGATAGGATATGATCATTTACCCAATTTTAGTCGTAGAAGTACTTCTTGACAATTGGTTCAGAATAACGTTTCCTGCTGGAAAACATCTCCTTTAATATCGCTGTGGATTCAGAGTTACAAAGGCTTTAGCATAGATTTTTATGGTATGCTTTGAGCCAATAATAATCGCATGTCTATGAAGCATACTGTTTATATCGCATTAGGAACCAACTTAGGGGACCGGTCAGCAAATTTGGATTCTGCCCTGGCATCTCTGCCGCCAGCAGTAAATATCTTATCTAGTTCGCCGGTTTATGAAACCCCACCATGGGGCTATCTTCGCCAATCTTCTTTCCTGAATCAAATCGTGAAATGTGAGACACACATAACACCGGAAGAATTATTGGATTATCTAAAAGCTATCGAAAAAAGGTTGGGGCGAAAACCAACCTTTTTATATGGGCCGCGTACTATAGATCTGGATATCTTGTTTTTTGACGATTTGGTCTTGGAAACTCCATCCCTGATTATTCCTCACCCGCGTTTAGAAGAAAGGGCTTTTGTGCTTGTACCTTTAGCAGATTTGGACTCTGACATGAAACATCCTGTGTCAGGGAAATCAATCATAGAATTACTGGAAAGTGTGGATATCAGTGGAGTTGAATTGCTTCAAGCTGGAAAATAAATAGAAGGCGACAGTGATTCGCGAGAACAATAGGAGGATGTAAAAACAATCCCAATGAAGTTCAATATCAGGTAAAATAATTACACAAAATTTTTCAAGGATCGTCTGGTTTGTGAATTAGTTTATGGTTTGGATAAAGCTGGTACAAAATAGTATTAGATAATGGAGGCATACCGATGTCTGAAGCAGAAGCAAAACCCTTGAAATGGTCATCAGATCCTGATATTGGTTACACAGTCGAACGCCGGTCTGATGGGGGCATGAAGGTTGTTTTCTCCGATATATCGAAAAGTACTTTAGATCATTGGAGAAGGTTTGCCCTTGAGCATTTGATCGATTCTGACCGCTTGACGCGCAACTTATACGATTTGCGCCAGATAGATTCTCTACCGGAAGTCGCGGTCAATTATGCGGTGGAAGTTAACTATGATCCATCGGTGCGCAATATTCGCCTGGCAGTCGTCGTAGGTAATGAAGAGGTACTCACATCTGTCAGGGAGATCCCGGCATTAACCAGTCCAGGGGGAGTTGAAATGGAAGTATTCACGGATATAGATGAAGCAGAGGCTTGGCTGCAGCGCCCACTGACAATGGTTGTGTGAGAAGCGCTCATATTTCCTTTCTTCAAACCGGCGTCTGTAAGAATTTCCGGATGCTGAGTTCTATAAATGTGCCAATATGAAGCTAAAATCAACCGCACTGACAATCCAAAACAGAACACTTACGTGGGGTTCTCAAACTTACATCATGGGCATCCTGAATGTAACTCCTGACAGCTTCTCTGGAGATGGGCTGTTAGCTGCTGAGAGTCCAACAGCGACTTTGGACCGGATTGACGTTGCCGGTATTGTAAATAAGACGCTCAAGATGGGGCGCGATATCGTATCATTTGGAGCAGATATCCTGGACGTAGGAGGGGAAAGTACACGTCCTGGCTCTGAACCTGTGAGCGGGGAAGATGAACTGCGCTTTGTGATCCCAGTTATTAAAGCTATAGCTGCGGATTTGGACGTTTTGATTTCAGTCGATACATACAAGGCTCAAGTGGCAGATGTTGCATTACAAGCTGGGGCGCACATCGTTAACGATGTGTGGGGGCTGCACGCCGACCTTGATTTGGGTGATGTGATTGCCAGACATGATGCGGCGGTGATATTGATGCATAATCGTAGTTCCTGGGCGCATGCGCAAGTTAAAGAACGCCTGGGTGGTCGCTATATCGGGATGGAATATGAAAATTTATTGGAGGATATAAAGCGCGAATTGACGGAAAGTGTGTCTATAGCCCAAGCCGCCGGTATCCCAGATGAACACATCATTATTGATCCTGGAATTGGATTTGGAAAAACTGTCGCGCAGAACCTGGAACTTGTCGACCGCCTGGATGAGATTCGCGCTCTGGGTTATCCAGTCTTATTTGGTCCTTCTCGCAAGTCGTTCATCGGTTACACCCTTGATTTACCCCCTAACCAGCGGTTGGAAGGAACAGCAGCAGCAATCTCAATTGGTATAGACCGTGGGGCAGATATTGTGCGCGTGCATGATGTCGAATTCGTGAAACGTGTGACACTCATGACCGATGCCATAGTAAGGCGTCCTGATAAGGTTTGATCACATTTTTATCTCCTGAGGAGCAGTGCATGTGTAACGATTATTTTCGATCGCAAGGCGTAATCAAGACCTCCCACGAAAACTACCACATCTTCAGGCTCGCTAGATTGGAGCAGCAGGGTCTGACTGAACTTAACCACTTGCCTTTCTCTATAAGGATTTTGTTGGAATCTCTCTTACGCCAATGTGATGAGAATAAAATAACAATTCAAGATGTGATAAACCTGGCAGCATGGCAGCCGCATGACGATGAACGTCCTGTCTTACCATATCGTCCAGCCCGGGTATTAATGCAGGATTTCACCGGTGTTCCCGCAGTTGTAGATTTGGCTGCCATGCGATCGGCAGTAAGCCGCCTCGGTGGTGATCCGGACAAGATCAATCCCGTTATTCCAGTAGATTTAGTCGTCGATCACTCAGTCCAGGTGGATTTTTTCGCCACATCCGATGCTTTGAAACGCAATGCGGAATTGGAATTTCGCCGCAACCAGGAGCGATATGAATTCCTGCGTTGGGGGCAAAAGGCATTTGACAATTTCCGTGTGGTGCCTCCATCTACGGGTATCGTACACCAGGTTAACCTGGAATATTTGGCGCCAGTTGTGCAGGCTAATAAAGAAAATAATACTCTCCTGGCTTTTCCAGACACACTCGTGGGTACGGATTCTCACACCACAATGATCAATGGTCTTGGTGTCCTGGGTTGGGGTGTTGGAGGTATTGAAGCGGAGGCTGCCCTGCTTGGACAGCCGATTGATATGGTCACCCCCGATGTGGTAGGCTTCAAACTCCATGGTGAAATGCGAGAAGGTGTGACCGCTACTGACCTCACATTAACCATCACTCAAATGCTCAGGAATTGGGGAGTGGTGGAAAAGTTTGTAGAGTTTTTCGGTCCCGGTCTGGATTCTATGTCTCTACCGGACCGGGCGACGATTTCAAATATGGCTCCCGAATATGGCGCTACGACCGGCTTTTTCCCGGTCGATGAAGAAACTATCCGTTATTTGAGTTTGACGGGTCGTCCGCCTGAAATCATCGAACGTGTTGAAGTTTACTGCAAAGAACAGGGGCTGTTCCGGACCTCGGAAACGCCGGATCCAGAATTCAGCGCTGTATTGGAGCTGGATCTCAACAGTGTGGAACCAAGCATCGCAGGTCCAAAACGCCCCCACGATCGTATCCCTTTGAAAGATGTAAAGGAGTCGTTCAAGATTACATTATCTGCTCCTGTTAGAGATCGCGGTTATGAACTGGATGAAACTGAATTACAAAAAACGGCGCAGTTAAATGGGAACGGTGAAGTTGCTGAGATCGGTCACGGGGCGGTTGTGATCGCAGCGATCACGTCGTGCACCAATACCTCCAATCCTTCCGTGATGGTGGCGGCAGGGCTGCTGGCGAAAAAAGCGGTCGAAAGCGGCTTGAGTGTCAAGCCGTATGTCAAGACCAGCCTTGCGCCCGGTTCGCGTGTAGTTACAGAATATCTATCGCGGGCAGGATTGCTGGAACCTTTATCCAAGCTCGGCTTCAACGTGGTTGGTTATGGCTGCACAACGTGTATAGGCAATTCAGGACCTCTGCCAGTGAAAGTCGTAAAAGCGATCTCCAGCTCTGATCTGGTTGCCGCAGCGGTGCTTTCCGGAAACCGCAACTTCGAAGGTCGGGTGCATCCTTACGTGCGCGCTAATTACCTGGCTTCTCCACCCTTGGTGGTTGCCTATGCTCTGGCAGGAAGTATTGATATAGACATGCTCAAAGAACCTCTTGGACTCGATCAAGACGGCAGCCCGGTATTCCTGCGTGATATTTGGCCAACCAACCATGAAGTGCAGGAGATGATATCTCAATCCATCTCTCCTTTGATGTTTCAGGAGAAGTATGCGGACGTTTTTACGGGGAATGAGACCTGGAATACTATCCAGACTGCCGAAAGCGAGTTGTTCGAGTGGAACCCGGATTCAACCTACATTCATGAACCGCCCTTCTTTATTGATTTGACACCCGAAGTGCCTGAGATTGAGGAGATAACCGGCGCAAGGGCATTGTTGGTCTTGGGTGACTCAATTACAACGGATCACATTTCACCAGCCGGCACTTTCTCGGGGGACAGCTCGGCGGGTAAATATCTCGAGACACGAGGTATCCCCCCGCGTGAATTCAATACATACGGCTCACGGCGCGGGGATGACCGGGTTATGACGCGCGGAACTTTTGCCAATATCCGCTTGAAGAACAGATTGGTGCCTGGTGTGGAAGGAGGTATGACCGTTAATTTTCCGGAGGGAAACCGGATGAGCGTTTACGACGCGGCCATGAAATATCTGGAGGAGGGTGTGCCGCTGCTGGTGTTGGCGGGCAAGGAATACGGGTCTGGTTCAAGCCGGGACTGGGCAGCCAAGGGCACTCTTCTGCTGGGGATTAAAGCGGTGATCGCCGAGTCATACGAGCGTATTCATCGTTCGAATCTGATTGGAATGGGGGTGCTGCCCTTGCAGTTTATGCATGGAGACAGCGTGGACTCTTTGGGATTATCCGGGAAAGAGGTCTTTTCCATTCGCGGATTGGATGACGAAATTACTCCCGGAAGTGAGGTTACAGTAAGCGCTGTGATGGAAGATGGGAGCCAGATTGTATTTAACGTGATCGTACGCCTTGATACTCCGACTGAAATTGAGTACTATCGCAATGGAGGTATTCTACACACAGTGCTGCGAAACATGTTATAACGTCAATTTGACAGACCCCGTTTAATATTAAAGGAGCCGAGAGTGATTACCCTCGGCTCCTTTACCTCTAAACTATGATTATTGACTTTCTTGTTTATCCGTCGATTCTTCTTCTACGTCCACCGCTGCTTCTCTTTCTTCTTCCCTGCGGTGGAGCAGTTCCCAGCCCTGTGTCAATAAACCTAATTGGGCAATTGCCATCCAAACCAGAAAAATTGTAGCGCCCACAGCCAACCAATATATATATTTGGGGAAATTACTTTCCAAGGTTTCCAATTGATCGAGCAACTCATCGATTAATTCCAGATATTGGTCAAACACAGCAGAATAATCTTCCACGCTCGTTTCAATCTCGGACATGTTCTCTGCCATCAAGGCAAGATCACTCTGAATGACTTCCAGGTCGCCTTGTGTCTCCGTCAAGCTGCTTTCCATTTCGGCTAATGATTCTGGAAGATCATTCAGACTATCCGAGACATCTATAACGGCTTCATGGAGTGGTTGTTCAGGGTTATATGTAATTCCAGGTAAAATCGTCAGCGCTCTTAACACTGTATCGATTATCTTAGTGCTCTTCCCCACAGCTTCTAGTGAGGATTGAGTCGCTCCAATTGTGGTTGGTAAGTCCACCGTCATCATAGTGGCGATAGAGTCCATCATTGGACCTGAAGAACCTATTGCGTCGGCGGTTGCTTTGAGAGTACTCTGCAAAAGCCGAATGCTCTCTGCCGAGGTATTTAATGTTTTTTGACTGACCACAAGACCTTCAGCAGTTGTCTCCAATGTGCTGCTGAGAAGTTCAATTCCTGAAGTTATTCCTTCAGTTACCGGCTCCTTGTATGTCCATACGGCGTAAATTGAAAAGAGGCTGAAGATTAGACCGCCAATGGCTGCCAGGATGAGTAATACTCCGCTGATGCGATAAAATGCTGTTTTCATGATGTGTTGCCCTCCACTGTATTGTGTTTCCTAGTCGA
>JAUWPO010000129.1 GCA_030611505.1 Chloroflexota bacterium | reverse complement strand
TAAAGTATTAATTTCTATCAGGTATGGATTGCCATCTGCTCCGAGTCGAAAATCTACCCGAGCAACATCATCCACGTTCAGGGCTTGAGCAGCTTTCTGGGTGATTTCGAACAAACTGGTGCGAAGCGATTCGGGTATATTGGCTGGGCACAGGTATGCAGGTGCACCAATTTCACTAATATTAAAAGCCTTAGAAGCGTGACCATATACGCCAGGGCTCACGCTTGGGCGAGTATCAATCTCGAGGACAGGGAACCAATGATAGCCATCGGCGTTATAAAGTTCAGGTCTACGGCGAAGAGATGGATCACCGGGATTTCCAATAAAGCCAACCGTGAATTCACGACCGGGCAGATATTCTTCGACCAGGGCAGGTTGCTGGTAAGTGCGTAATACCCAATCGACCCGAGCAACAAGTGCATCCGGTGTACACACAATTGCGCCTGTGTCGATACCCATCCCAGTGCCCTCCCGAGCGGGCTTTACGAATAAAGGATAGTTGAGGTGGGTACCCTTCACATTGTCATTAGAACTGAATTCTTGGAACGGCGCTGTGGGCAAACCATGTTGACGCCAGATTTGCTTGGTTCGGGTTTTATCCAAGGAGATAGCGTTAGCGACAACACGTGAGGCCGTATAGGGTACACCCATAAGTTCGCAGAGGGCGGGCACTTGAGCCTCGCGTCCATCTCCCATCAAACCTTCAGCGATATTGAAGCAAATATGTGGGCGCAGGTTAGCTAGAGCCTCTGGCAAGGTGTGATCCCCAGAGCAAAAAAGTACGTAATGCCCGTCAGCTTCCAAGGCTGCAGAAATCGCTTCGACAGTCTCTTGGCAATCGTATTCAGCACCGGCATCAGGAGGATCATCTGCTGCGAGTTCAAAACCATCCTTCAAGTTAGCGATCAGGGCAATCTGCCAGGGTGGTTTTGGATAGATTTCCCGACCTGGTTTGGCGTTTGTTTTCATTGAGTGAAAGTAATACATTTAGGATTCCTTTTTGTTGAATCTAAATTGGATGTTCTATTGGAGGCTGAGAGCATAATTCGACCACTCTCACGTCTTTATTTATTTTCCAAATTAACCAGGAGCAATAATTACTCAGTATTCCCACTTGTTAGCGAGACTTAATTCGTCTTCGTATTCTTTGGAGTATATGTCATCATTTGGAACGTACAGCCAATCCAAAATAATTGGATTCAATTTGATAATCTCGAGCTCTTCACCACAAAATCTGCAATTCACGAATTGGCCGATTTGAGGATGATCGCCGACGAGTGTTCTTCCACCACAAGAAGGACAGGCAGCGACTGTGTTTTTCTTCGACTTCATATTGGTTTCTCCAAAATGTGTTTTTGGTTGAAATTATTACGGGTAATTTCACATTTGGGTTTTTCGAGCCACTGGTCCGTGAGGTAGTTGATCTTTTCTGGCTAGTATTGAGGGGATTTCATAGTAATCATCATCATTTTCATCATAGTCATCTAACGGCCAGTCTAACACTGGCGGTTTTAATTGGATAATTTCCAGTTCGCTACCACAATTATGACAAGTGATTATTTGCCATTTCCTGGGCGAAGTGCCCAAGCTAATTGTTTGTTGACAAGCGATGCATCTTGTTAGGATTTCATTTGCCATACCAATATTTACCTTTCTTGGATTCACACCCTTGATTGGTTTTCTATACCGAGCTATTGGTCCAGATGAAATTAGTGGAGGGGGTTACTAGGGTATTTTCCAATAAGTCGAGTTGGATAGGGTCTTGCCAGATGATATTCAGTTCTTTTTCCTCAAGCTGGACAGCACATACGCTGGTTAAGCTCCGGTTATTACCCTAAATCAATAACAAATATGTGCGATAGACATTGAGCAAAGAACATCAAAAACTCACTCATTTAAACAATGAGAATGCACCAATAATACTTTTATGGTGTGGAATTCGCGTTGAATGGACATTCAAGTTAAGTGCTAGAAATCAACCAAGTGTTCCAATTTTTATACATATCTAATTTCAGCAACCACTCCCAGGTTTCGTAAACAATCAGCAACTTCTTCCAAGCCTCCACGAAGAATGACAGAATATTTAGCATGTCCATCTCAGTCGTTATACATACTTGTTTCCCGCCCCCTTGTACAGAATGAATCTTTAAAAAAAAGGACTTAAGACATTTTATTTTTAGGATTCCAGCGTATAATTTGCGTAGAAACAGGGTATTGATAAACGCTGAAACCAGCATGGCAATGTGCAAGATTTTGAACGTAGTATTTATGTGATACTAGACCTATAAATTTGAAGGAATATATACATGCAAGCATTACTATTTTCAGCTCATGCCGATGAATCAGCTGTACTGACCGTGATACTTCAGCAAGCCGGGTTTTCTGTACGTTCAGTGCGAGATCTCAATCTGGCAATCGAAGCCTGGCCAGAAAAACCTTTTGACTTGATATTGATAACTCTTCAGGAGGATAAAGTGCGAGCTATAAAACAAATTGAAAAAATGCGCATGCACACGGCGATACCGATATGCGTAATCAGCGATTCGCTCACTGAAGACTTACAAGTCGATTTACTGGAAGCGGGAGTGGATTTTTTCGTGCAGCGACCCTATGGTGTGCGTTACCTGTTAGCCCAGATTAAAGCGATTATTAGACGTTGTGGTGGGGTTCCTTACTTCAGCCTTCCTACCCTAACCCAACAGGATTTGACCCTGGATCCCTCAAAACGCACCGTCGTTGTAGGCGCCAGCCAGCCAAAACGACTTACCCAATTGGAGTTTCGACTGCTATATACTTTGATGACACATGCCGGGCAAATCATGCCGGCTGAAAAAATCGTCGAGCACGTATGGGGCTACAGCGGCGAGGGTAACAGGGAGTTGGTACGCGGACTGGTGCAAAGATTGCGATCAAAGATCGAACCCGCGCCCCACAAGCCCCACTACATAATCACCGAGCCAGGTATTGGATATTATTTCAACAGATATGAAGATTGACGTTGATTAATTGCCCATAGAAAATAACTGAAACACATGAATCCCCCTTCTGGGGGGTTCTTTTTTTTATACGAATACCAGCATATTTTTAGTATTAAGCAGACTTGTATAAAAACTGATGCGAAGATACTCGAATTGAAACCCATCTTGAATGATTTTTCAATGCCAATAAAACATTCAATATGTAAACTTGGTTATGTTTCTGAAAGTAAGGAGCCAGCCTGCATGTTTTTTACGCATTGTCCTGCCTGCCAGGGTAACATAGGAGTCGATGAGAACCCAGAAATCGGTCAAAGTGTTATATGCCCGGACTGTGGCGATGTGTTCGAAGTGGTATGGCTTTACCCTCTCACTATTGGTGACCCTAGCAATAACCGGGATTACGTTCTATGCACAGATGTCATTGAAGTCATTAAACCGGAGGAGTATGAATAATAAATTGAAAATCTCTATCATATGTATATAACTCTCGAGGAGAAACTTTAATGAACACAGTCATCATAACAAAAAAAGCCAAATGTCCTTCGTGTGATGAGAGGATCCCCATTGGTGGTCGCCTCATGCTCCACCAGTTAGTTACATGCAGCAATTGTGAAGAGGATCTCGAAATCGTTAAATTAAATCCAGTCATATTAGATTTTCCTTATTATGGGGATGATGAAGAAATCTTTTGGGAAGATGATTATTAGAAGGATCCATCAATTACGGAGAGACCAAAAAAAAGTCCTTGGATAGGATGAATTCGGATTCATAATTCTCGTAGTTGTCCAAGCACATCATCGAATAAATTAAAGTACCGCTCATACTGAACTTGGATATCATGCGGGAGCTTATTGAGATGCCAACAATATTTCTAACTCGACCTGGCTATGAAAAGCTACAACAAGAATTAGAATACTTGCGCACCGTGAAACGCGCTGAGATGGCAGCGCGGTTGCATGAGGCAATTGATGGCGATTATTCTGACATTGATATGGATGCTGAAATCATCAATGCCAGACATGACCAGGCTTTTCTAGAAGGTCGGATCGTAGAGCTAGAAAGGCTGCTATCGAACCCTGTCATAAAGGATAAGAATTGCTACGAGGGGGCTGTTGATATCGGGGCAACGGTGACAATCAAAGAGGGTGGTTTGGAACCGGAGGTTTACACAATTGTGGGACCTGCGGAAGCTTCCCCAAGCGAAGGACTGATTTCGCATGAATCCCCTCTGGGATCTGCTTTGATGAACCGCTGCCCCGGCGATTCGGTAACAGTTAAATGCCCTGATGGTTCGTTTACAGTCTGTATCTTAAAGGTCGAATAAGACTGGATGGTGAACAAGATTAAGGTATGGCTGCTCGATAAACCCGAGAATTATCAGTCTTATGAAAATATTCGTTTCCAAAAGGTGATATAATGAATCGCAGATTAATCTGCGATTGGCAGCATCAGAGGAGTTCGAACTTATTATTCCTGGGGAGGCGTGAAATGCCAGCAGCACAAACAGTAAAGGAAGTTGTGGAACATGTGGTTGTCGGGACTGCCACAGAACGCGAGAATGCCATCGCACTACACGACTACGTTCGAGAAAACGTCAAGTTCGGTTTCAACGACTACTTTGACGCAGCACAACCGGACTATACGCTGGCTTTCGGCTTCGGGCACTGCAATCCTAAAAGCCGGCTGATGGTTACACTTTTTCGGGCGGCCGGGCTGGAAAGCTATCAGCACTTTGTGGTGATACCGAAAGACATCCTGAAAGACGCCATACCCGCCAGCAGGTACTGGATGATCCCAGCAGAGTTGTCTCACAGTTATGTTGAGGTCGAGGTAGAGGGCGTCTGGTGTGAGATTGACAGCTATATTGTGGACACGCCTTTGCTCAAAGGTGCGCAAGCCAGGCTGACCAAGGAAGGTCGCTCACTCGGCTATGGCGTGCGCGTGGATTCGGTCAATACCTGGGACGGCCAGAGCCGCGCCTTCTCTCAGTTTGACCGGAGCAAGATGATCGAGGATCACGGTCGCGTTGACGACCTTGAAGCCTACTTCCGGAGTGAGAAGTATCGCAACCATGCGTTTGGATTGCGTTTCAACACAATGTTCAAGCTCATGGGAGATTTCGGTGTGGCACCGATCAATGCTCACATCGAAAGTGTACGCCAATAAGACAAACGTCCGCAACCTTGGCGCCATGTAACAGACAATTTTCTAGTTCATGCACCTGAAATCGATGGTGCGATAAGGAGGTAGTCTGATGAAACTCAAGAGCCTATTCGTCTTCAACGCCATCACTGCGATCATTTTTGGAGTCGGTTCCGTTTTGGCGCCGCAGATGATCGTATCCCTCTTTGGCGCCACTCTCAACCCAGCCGGTATGCTCATGATGCGGTATGGCGGCGCCTGGCTCATCGGGATTGGTCTGCTAGCCTGGTTCGCCAGAAACGCAGCCGACTCTGAGGCCCGACGGGCTATAATTTTAGCTTTCCTGATCTGCTACAGCATCGCCTTCATCGTGGCGCTGATATCGCAACTTGCCGCGGTTCTCAATGCGTTTGGTTGGGGCACCGTTGCGCTCAACTTATTGTTGGCGCTAGGCTACGGCTATTTTCAGTTCGCAAAACAACAGGCTGTCTAACCAACGATCCGTTCTCAACGGACCTGGTATCAGCTAGTTGGACTACAGTTAAGCTAACATCAACTAAACCCAGGCACACCCTCAGCATTGCGGGCGACCCCCGTACGTCAGTTCGTTCGAATGCCGCCCAACCCCACTTGGTGTGTCCTGAAAGCTATCGTCTGCTAACCGGTGAAAGTCCGATCGTGGTAACTGTGTTGCTTGACTGCAAGCCGGAGACCACTTTGCTAGTGGAGACGCCCTGGAAATAAATCTCGGCTAATGCCAGTGTTAATGCCTGTTAGCTGCGCATGCCTTTTTCCAGCGCTCCTGGATAGAAACCACCTGCGCATACCTGGGGAATATCGAAAGTGATTTCTCCCCGGCGGGTTAAACTGGCACAATCAATGCTCTGCGTTGAAGCGCATAGGGAAGAAGATTCTAAAAAAACGCAGCAAAAAAATATAAGGCTTGAAATCGGTCTTAAAATCTTTATATAATACAAGCGGGGGAAAGTGTCATGCAGCTAACCAGGTTGACGCGGAGCGTCGAGCGGGTACGTTCCAATACCCGCGTTGGAACGAGGGAACAAAGCCCTGGCAGGTATTTGTTAATTCTTGCTGAAGCGTGGCTTCAGCACTCCAAAGTAGGTGGTGGATCCTTGATCAGTTCGTTAGTGGTATCCGATGAGCATCGAGGCATAAAAAGCGCTTTGAGACGCTACTTTCCCGAAGCGATATGGCAGCAATGTCAGACCCACTATCAGCGCAATGCGAAATCTAAAGTGCCACGCTGACCAACTTCACTGCACCGTGGGCATCACCGATATACATGGCGATCGCTGATATGCTGACCAGGCTGGTGATCATTTGCAACTTATCTCCTATCTCCCGCCGCAGCGCCAAGCTTTTTGACAGGTACTGACGCACCGAGTCGATCACATTGGGGGTGGATTCCCTATGCTAAATCTAAGCCTGTTCAATGGTCACATTCTGGTATTCGCGGAAATTATACGAACCCGTGTGCCCCAAGACACGGGAAACATATTCTTCCGGAACATCTACCAGGGTATGCTGGTCGCGGATCAAGATTTTACCAATCACATAACCAGGAATATCGGCACGTGCGGCAATCGTCCCGACAACTTCGCTGGGACTGACGCCATGCTTGCGGCCGCGCCCCAGGCTCAGGCGCACCATCCCTTCTTCATGCGAAGCATACGATTTGCCATTGCTACGGCGCTGTTCTTGTTTGCGGTGATAATTGCCTTTACCTTTACGCGGGGCAGACATTCTTTTCTCATGTCTACTTTGGAAATGGTCCAGGCGAACTTCGCCAATCTTCTCGATCGGGCGCTGGTTTTCTTCTACCCGCATCATCTTGAGAGCAGCGGCTGCCACTTTGATAGGATCATGCCCGACCGCCACCAACTTTTCTACAATTTCCTGCTCACGTTTGCAGCGGTCACGCTCTAACCAGACTGCCATCTTTTCAATCAAATTATTCTCACGGCGTTCATGAATATCTTTTTCTGTCGGCATTTCGGCTGGTGAAACTTGCTGCCTGGTATAGCTCTCAATTTGGCTCAGGCGGCGTTTTTCACCTGGAGTAACGAGTGAAATCGCAATCCCTTCTTTACCGGCGCGCGCCGTGCGCCCAATGCGGTGCACATAAGCTTCAGGGTCGGTAGGAAGATCGAAATTGA
>JAUWPO010000019.1 GCA_030611505.1 Chloroflexota bacterium | reverse complement strand
GAGTTCGATGAGTGTTTAGGTAAGGTGCTCAGAGTAATGAAGTATATCCGGCCTGACCGCTGCAGTGGATAACAGGCAATTCTGCGCTGGTCGGTAAAGCCGGGTGGGAACGAGCTTTATGGCTAAAAAGAAGAGCAAAAGGGAATATGTCTGGCTTGAATGCAGCCAGTGCAGAGAAAGAAACTATCGCACCAGTGTCAGTGTAGCTGAGGGCACGCCGAAGTTTACTCTGAAGAAGTTTTGTAAAAAGGAACGTGCTCATACGGTTCACAAGATCCGGCGAAAATAGATTCTGCCCCGCCTTGCGGTGACAGTGAAAACGATAATTAGGCCAGTAGCTCAATTTGGCAGAGCACCGGTCTCCAAAACCGGGGGTTGTGGGTTCGATTCCTACCTGGCCTGCCTGCAACTTAGGCAACGCCGTCTCCAGAGGCGGCGTTTTAGCCGTAATATTATGTTTTAAGAATGGTTCAATTTCGAAGGAGCTTTCAGTGGCAAAAGCAAAAGACAGCAAAAAAGGTTCTCGTAAAAAAAAGAATGCGATTCAGCGTTATTTCAGTGAAACTATGGGCGAATTGCGTAAGGTCACATGGCCGACCCGAAAAGAAGCCACAAACTTAACCATAGTTGTCATTATTGTTACCCTTACTATGAGTATTCTGCTTGGGTTTTTGGATTTTATCTATACAAAGCTTTTCGCGTTTATTCTTGGGTAAACTTTTAACTAGTAATCCGAAATCCGGCTATTAGGAAATCATCGCATGATGAATTTATACGACCAAGAAGACCAATTAAAAGACGCATCCGAATTGGCTGACCCAGTCTCAGAAGAGGTGCTTGAAGAACCAACACCGGATAGTAATAAAGAGGAAATTTCCGCTGAAGAAAGGCTATCTGAGGATATTCAAGAGGACGATGGTCGCGCTTGGTACGTCGTACATTGTTATTCCGGATACGAGAATAAAGTACGCCATAACTTAGAACAGCGTATAGAAACCATGGGTATGAAAGACGAGATTTTTGATGTCGTCGTCCCCACGGAAGAAGAGATCGAAGTCAAGGACGGTAAAAGACGGACTGTTGAGCGCCGGGTTTTTCCAGGTTATATACTGGTGAACATGATCTTAGCTGAAGAATCCTGGTACGTCGTTCGCAATACACCCGGAGTAACCGGTTTCGTCGGCATGGGTTCCACACCAACGCCCTTACGCTCCGAAGAAGTATCTCAGATCATCAAGCGCATGGAAGCAGATGCGCCCCGCATAAAGGTGACATTTAAGACTGGTGAGAGAATTCGCATCGTCGACGGTCCCTTCAATGATTTTAGAGGTACAGTCGCTGTAATAGACATGGAGAAAGCTAAGGTCCGCGTGATGGTCAATTTCTTTGGACGGGAGACTCCAGTTGAACTGGACTTCCTGCAAGTAGAAAAAGCATAAGCACAGCATTCAGCAGTTAGCTGCCAGCGGGTTCAAAAATCAAGATTATCCCTGTTGAAAGCTGACTGCCAGCATAGTGGGAGGGTGAATACCCGTCACCCGCCAATACCACAAAGGAGATTTTTAGTGGCAAAGAAAATAAAAGCAGTCGTACGTTTACAGATTTCTGCCGGCAAGGCAAATCCCGCCCCACCAATCGGACCAGCGCTGGCAGGTCACGGTATTAACCTAATGGCTTTTTGTAAGGAATATAATGCCCGAACTTCAAGCCGAATGGGTGATATCATACCAGCAGAAATCACGATTTATCATGACGGATCTTTCTCTTTCATCCTCAAAACACCTCCAGCGTCAGTTTTATTGAAGAAAGCTGCCGGAATAGAGAAAGGTTCATCCAACCCTCCTCGTGAAAAGGTGGGCACAGTAACCCGTTCCCAGGTTCGTGAAATCGCCGAATTGAAGATGAAGGATCTGAACGCGATTGACATTGAAGGCGCGATGCGCCAGATTGAAGGCACAGCCCGCAATATGGGTCTGGACGTTGTTGAATAAATCCCGGTGGGAGGACAAAACAGTCCGTTAGCACCACGAAGGAGAGAATATGGCAAAACATGGAAAGAAATATCTGGCCGCAGCAGCAAAGGTTGATCACGACCGCGAATACAACCCGCGGGAAGCGATTGCACTTATAAAAGAAACCTCTATCACCAGTTTTGACGCTACAGTCGAGATTCACATACGCCTGGGAGTAGACCCCCGTCATGCCGACCAACAGGTACGCAACGTGGTAGTGCTGCCGCACGGCACAGGAAAGGCTGTGCGTGTAGTAGTTTTCGCAGAAGGCGATGGGGCTTCGTTGGCACGCGAAGCCGGTGCTGACTACGTCGCAGATGACGACGAAATGATAAAGAAAATCCAGAACGGATGGACTGATTTCGATGTCGCTATCGCAACCCCTGACATGATGGGAAAAGTTGGTCGTCTGGGTCGTGTCCTCGGTCCGCGCGGTTTAATGCCAAACCCAAAAGCCGGGACCGTAGTTTCAGCCGAGGATATCCCGCGAGTTGTCAATGAAACAAAAGCAGGTCGGGTGGAGTTTCGGGTTGATAAAACCTCTAACCTGCACGTTTCAATCGGAAAAGTTTCGTTTGATGAAAATCAGATTTACGAAAACATGAATGCCCTGATGGAAGCTGTTAAGAAAGCAAGACCTGCTTCATCGAAAGGAACTTACGTGCGGCGAGTGACGTTAACCACAACTATGGGACCTGGCATCAAGGTAGATCCAATCCAGTCATTAGCCATGGAAGAAAGTGAATGATCAGTTGATCAGCGGTTAAAATCGCTTAACGCTTCGCCAGAGACAGCAGGCGCCGCTTCAAAATTTGGCGGCTTAATAACCTGCCCAGGTGGAGACCACTCCTAAATAGAAGAACCCCGTTTGTGATTTGCGGGAGGAGAGTCTTTGCCAATCAGCTCAGCGAGGCAAAGACTTTTTATATGAAAGGAGGTGAGTGAATGGCAATCTCAAGGAAACAAAAAGAAGAACTCGTCGTTCAATACATAGATTGGATGAATCGCAGCCAGGCGTTGATCTTTACAGGATATAGAGGTCTTTCCGTTAAAGAGTTCGATGATCTCCGTCGCAAAGCCCGTGAGGCCGGAGGTGAGTTTCACGTTATTAAGAACACACTGGGGAAAGTCGCCTTCGAACAGGCAGGCGTTCCGCTGCCTGAAGAATACTTAGAAGACAGTACTGCGATTGCCTTTGCCTTTGATAATCCTGCTGCAATGGCGAAAGCTGTTAAAGATTTCTCCCGCAGTACAGATTTCTTGAAGATAAAGGGCGGCTATTTGGAACAGATTCCAATCCAAACCGAGCAGATCACAGCACTGGCAGATCTGCCACCATTACCGATATTGCGCGCTCTGCTGCTGGGCACAATTATGGCGCCTGCCAGCCAGCTTGTACGTGTCTTATCAGAACCGGCTCGCCGGGTGTCGACAGTGCTCAATGCGCACGCCGAAAAAGACGACGTGTCTGCAGCGGCTTAATACAATATCATAAAATCTAAAAAACAATTAAACAAAAATACCAATAATTGTAAGGAGTATGAAATGTCTGATCTTGAAAAATTAGTTGATGAACTTGGTGAGCTTTCTGTGCTTGAAGCCGCAGAATTAGTTAAACTGCTTGAGGAGAAATGGGGGGTCTCGGCCTCTGCGCCAGTAGCGATGGCTGCTGTAGCAGCTCCTGGTGACGCTGCTGCCGAACCTGAGGAAGAGAAGACAGAGTTTGATGTCCTCATCAAAGACCCTGGTCCGAAAAAGATTGAAGTGATTAAAGCCATCCGCCAATTGACCAGTCTAGGTCTGAAGGAAGCCAAAGAAGTAGCTGAAACAGATGGCGGTAAAGTCATGGAAGGCGTGGGAAAAGAAGCCGCGAACGACGCAAAGTCCAAGCTCGAGGCCGCCGGCGCTACCGTGGAGGTTGTATAACAGCGACTTTGTAAGCTGGCTTTACAAGCCGGCTTTATACGCGGCTTATCAAATTGCTTGATAAGCTTAAGGTTTCATCCAAAAGGCCACAATATGTGGCCTTTTGTCTTTCCCAAGCCTGTGGTATATTAAGATAAACAATGGAGGGCTTATGACTGCACGAATACTAATTATTGAAGACGATGAAGCAATCCTCAAATTCCTACGCCGAGGACTTGCATACGAAGGTTACCAGGTAGACACAGCTGCCGAAGGTCAATCAGGACTTTCCCTGGCTCTGGACAACCAGTACGATCTGATTGTATTGGATTTAATGCTGCCGGGAATTGACGGTTTAGAGGTATGCCGCCGTCTAAGAGCTGGTGGACCTGTACCTATACTGATTCTCACCGCTAAAGATCAGGTCACAGACCGTATCCAAGGTCTCGATCTTGGTGCAGATGATTATATGACCAAACCTTTCAACCTGGATGAACTGCTAGCACGAATTCGGGCGCTGCTGCGGCGCGCCCAACCCAGCCGACCCCAAGTTTTACGCTTCGCCGACCTTTCGTTGGATACCGGAACTCGGCAGGCTTCTCGGGTCGACCGCGTTATTTCGCTCACCGCTAAAGAATATGAACTGATAGAACTCTTCCTGCGCCACCCCCGCCAGGTCTTGACCCGTGAAGTGATCTTCGACCGTGTGTGGGGATACGATTTTGGTGGTGAGAGCAACATCATTGAAGTCTACATTCGATACTTGCGCCAGAAACTGGAGGCCGATAACGAGCCTCGCCTTCTCCACACAGTGCGTGGTATGGGCTATGTGCTCCGTGAAGAGACATAACTTCAACGAATGTCCCTGCGTGCCCGTTTAACTCTTCTATCTACTTCAATTGTTGGGGGAATTTTACTGATCTTTGGGATGGTAGTTTATGTCTCAGTCAGCGTTACGCTCACCAATCAGGTGGACAGTACGCTGACTCGTGCTGCATCCCAGATCATCCAAAATGCCAGATCTGATAGACTGAGTTTATCTTTACCAGAGCTTGATCTGTTCGCCGACGTGTACATCCAAGTGTGGGGGAAAGATGGACTATTGGAATCGACCTCACAAAATATCGGGGGCTTCAGCCAGCCGCTCGACGCGGCTGGTTTAATCTCAGTACAGCCAGTATTTCACGACGTGTTGGTGGGCAACGCCCGGCTACGTGTATTAACCGTGCCTCTAATAATACGGAGCAGCAACCGTATCATCGGTACACTCCAGGTGGGTACCAGCCTTGCGAAGATCGACGCAATCCAGAAAGTCTTATTAAACGTTCTCTTTGTCGGAGCTGCAGTTTCAATGACCATTGCCGGATTGGCAAGCTGGATAAGCGCGAAGCAAGCCCTATCACCATTAAAAGACGCCACTCTGACCGCGCTACAGATCATACGCGCTGACGATCTTTCACGACGTATCCCCTATAAGGGGCCTCCGAATGATGAGGTTGGACAGCTGATTCATTCCTTTAACCAAACACTGAGCCGGTTGGAAAAACACTTCAATACTCAACGTCGCTTTCTCGCCGATGTAGGTCATGAATTGCGCACGCCTCTTACTGTGATTAAAGGGAATGTGGAATTAATGCGACGGTTGAACTGCGGTGATGACGAATCCATGACCAGCATCGAAAATGAAGTCGACCGACTAGCCCGCCTGGTAGGTGATTTACTCCTGCTGGCACAAGCCGAATCTGGTAAATTGCCACTGATAACAGCTACAGTAGAACTGGACACTCTCCTTCTGGAGGTTCTCAACCAAATGAGAGTCCTCGCCAAGGACCGCCTTGACCTGCGCTTGGGCGAGATAGACCAGGTTATCGTATGCGGCGATCAGGATCGCCTTAAACAGGTCTTAGTAAACCTGATTGGCAATGCGATTCAATATACACCCCCAGAAGGAGAGGTTATCGTTGGGCTTGGAAAGGAAAATAATAAAGCCCGTCTGACGATAAGCGATAACGGTCCAGGTATTCCTGCGGAGGATCGGCCTTATATTTTTGAGCGCTTTTACCGTGGAGAAAAATCCCGTACCCGCTTAAAAGATGGGAAAGGCTTCGGCTTGGGTCTTTCGATCGCATACTGGATCGTCCGCAACCATGGAGGACAGATCGAAGTCGCATCCAGAGAACCGCAAGGCACTACTTTCTGCGTCTGGCTGCCTCTCGCCAAAGATGAGTGCCAGGAATAGTAATCTTTCCTGGCTTTCCCTTTGCCCATAAAACACTGAAGTTTTACAGTTGGGTCATTGAAGTGCACCTCGCTCCTTCTGCAGACCCAACTGTATTTTGTTTATCTGGAATTTACAATCGGGACTCCGTCACATTAAGGTTCGACTATGCGTGAATGAAGCCTGCTTGTCGGACCAGAAGCATTCACAGGTAGGGGATGGTACGTCGGATCCTGATGGCGGACAGCAGGTTCTCCCCTATTGGCGGGTTTGGGCGCTGGTCGATAAGCCTTCAGCGACCCCGCTTCAACTCCACCCGGTGCACGAGCCTGGACGCTCTGGGACCGCACTGGCAGCGGTTTCCCAGCGCTTTTTGAATATGTCCCTCCCGAGCCAAGTGTACGCAGTTCTCCCTGGCTGAACAAGCGCTCGCCGGCTACAGAAAACGTGCCGATGATGAGCACCCGCATCAGCCATACCATAACTGCCACGAATATCGGTACAACACGGACCAAGGTTTCGCGTGAGAGCACAGCACTCCCCAAGGCTTGGTTACCCAAGATAGCCGTCGAGATGCCCCACCAGGTGAGCATCGCATTCATCGTCGCCGCCAGCAACCAGGCACCAAACAGATACCACACCTCGTTTCTCTCCCCCTGCCCCTCTTCGGGGGTGAACAGGCGTGCGATCCCGGCAAAGTCGATCCCACAGAACGCGATCGCCAGGATGGTTGCCCAGCGCAGTCCCAGAAATTGCAGATCTCCGAGCAGGTCGGATAACGCAAACTCGGTCGTGCTGTAGTTGAAGACCTCAAATGCCACCAGGGCTGTAAGGATGATGATGCCGAAAGCAAAACCGCGCTGCAGGCGGATGTGCTGCAAAAAAGCAGCGAAGTCCTTACTTCCAACTTTGTTCTTTTTCATGATTGACCTCCTCAATCAAATCGGACCTGCCTCTGCCCAACCGGGTCCACGCCCGACTGGAAAAGTGGATTGACAGGGAATGGAATATGTGTATAATATAGAACATATGTTCTTATCTGTCAAGAGGCAATTCATCTCTTATCGGAAAGTTTTTTTGGGAGGTTAATTATGAACTTCGGACCAAGATTGATAATCCCGGGTACGATCCTGGGCAGCCTGTTTTTGGCTACATTTTTATTCATGGTTACAGACAGCAATGCCTTCCAGGCGGCAGCCGCACCAGGGACAATATCGGAAGGGTCAATCCAACCAAAAGCGCTGGATGAGCAAGCCCCAATAGTACACGACACTCATCCAACCAATAGCACCATTAATACTGATGAAGGGAAATGCAATATTAACAAACGATATCCGGAAAGGATAACCCGCTGGTGTGAGCTGATCACTCATTATGCCCAAATGCGCGAATTATCGCCCGACCTCGTTGCCGCACTGATATGGCAGGAAAGCGGCGGCAATCCAGAGGCGTACTCCAGCAGCGGCGCAGTTGGACTGATGCAAATCATGCCGCGCGACGGTTTGGCGGCTTCATTTATTTGCGTTAATGGACCGTGCTTCCAAAATCGACCTACAATGAAGAAACTGAAGGACCCGGAGTTCAACATCAAATACGGCACCAGAATGCTGTCACACCTCCTGGCAAAACATGGAAGTACACGCGACGCCTTAAAAGCTTACGGACCTATGAATGTTGGTTATTATTATGCGGAAAAAGTATTGGGGATTTATAACAATTATCGTCGTCAATAAAGCAACTATTCTTCATTAGAGACGAGATGGAAGTGCAGTGGATAGCTTGGCTTGGAGGTGATGAAATGCGACCAGCGTATCAGTCTCTTTCAATCGCTGAACGGGTAGAACAGGTATCATAAGGATAAAAGACCAGCCTATCAATTTTCGTATATATAGTGAACACAAAGACCAAAATTTCATCGGTCAGGCACAAACACATTCCCACGGATGACAACCACGCATCCGTTAACTTAGGGGGTAAACATCAGGGCGTTCCTGCACTTGAATTAACCATAGAATACGACCTGATGATCCACATAGCGCCCATCTTTGTAGTTGAACTTTGCCGAGAAAAAATCTGGCTTATCGATCCACGGAAAAAATATTCGATCACCCTCCCACAATTCGAGCTCGAGCAGCTTGTCATCGTCTATCCATTCTAAGAGTCCCTCCGGGGAGTCTGTCAGTTCACCTTTAAACTCGTCCACCACAAACACAAATGCATACCAATCCTCATCGTTAGAAAAACCGGGGAAAGTGAGCAGCCCTTTCAGGCGAGGATTATCTACCTGCAACCCGGATTCCTCCCATATTTCGCGGATTGCGCACTCCTCAGGAGTTTCCCCAGGCTCAAATTTGCCTCCTAACCCGTTCCACTTCCCGTGGTGCATATCATTTGTTCTCTTGACCCGGTGGATCATCAATGTCTTTCCATCATGCCGGACATAGCAAAGCGTCGCTAATTTCATCATTTATTCAAGGTTTTCCTGAAGTGGATCAGGCACTCGACTTCCTCATAATCCAATACCAGGTGAGCGGTGAGGCTAACCCCATTATCGATCGAACAATCAGAAGCCATCTCCTGGCAGCCCTTTTCAAACGCCCATGTTTCTGCTGAGACCACCAGTCTACGACCGATACCTTGGCGACGGGAATCCGGATCAACGAACCATCCTTCAATATAGCCAACCGGTTTGGTACCACATCCCTCCGCCGATTGTCGCAAGGAAACCTCTACAAATCCACAAAGGCAACCTGACGGCTCAGCGGCTGCAAAAACAGCAAGACCGGTCTCGTTTGCAAGGAAATCCGCCATCTCGGTGCGATGTTTACCTTCAGAACAATCGGGCCAAAGGGCAGTCCGCATACGCAGCCATTCATCAGAGTCATTCGATTCCGCACGACGGATAATCATTTACACTTATTATTCTTCTTCCGACCGCTCGGCTAACTGTCGATCCAAAAGCAGGACCGCGGTATCACGCTCATCGAACATCTTCAACGTCTCGACTATTTCGGCGGCGTTCTTTTCCTCTTCGACCTGCTCATCGATGTACCACAGCAGCATCACCTGTGATGGATAATCCTTTTCTTTCAGAGCTATTTCATACAGGTTGTTAATCATCGCAGAGACTTTCTGTTCGTGAGCCAATGCCGTTTCAAAGATTTCGACTGGAGTACCCCACTCAACTGGGGGCTGGTCAATGGCTCTCAATTCAACTCGCCCGCCGCGATCGTTGATGTAGTGGAAAAACTTCATGGCGTGCTCCAACTCTTCTTCAGATTGCAAGCGCATCCAGTGCGCGAAACCCGATAGATTGACAGCTTCAAAGTGAGCCGACATCGAAAGATAGATATAAGCCGAATAGATCTCGTTTTTTATTTGCTCGTTCATTGCTTCCTGTACAGCTTCGCTAAACATTTATTTCTCCTTTTTTGGTGTAATATTAATCAGTAAGATATAGAGTGAATATAAATATACCACCCATTCATCGCACCAATATTTAAATCCTGTTAGAATCCCAATCCAGGCAACAATTTTCCTCAATGCGATTGGATAATTGAGAGCCTATTGGCGAGGTGAGCCATCCGCTGCCATGATCATCTCTCGATCCAGCGATTGCGGTTGGTGGGTATGGGATAGAAGTATGCTAAAATCCCAGCACCTGTTCCCATATAAGAGAGTTGATACAGTCCGCTAAAAGTGTCACAACCCTGAGACCCTGTGATGAAAATACGCTTATTCCTCCTCCTGATGTCAATTGTGCAGTTAGCATGCTGGCTGACCGCCCCGCCAACACCCATCGTGGCGACCCGGCGTCCTAAATATGTACCATCAATTACGCCCACTCGCCTGCCGCCCACGGTCGACACTCAACGACAACGCGAAGATTCATTTACGCCTGATCCCGCTCAAACAGCGACCGCTGTCCCCGGAGAACTGGCATCTCTGGTCGATCTGACTGCAGGGGATTTCGCAGCGCCCGAGATGACGTCCTGGAAGCCAGACACTCAGCCCTCCGGCAAATACAACATGCCTGTTGATCGGGAGTTGGTCGTAAATCAACGGGTCACGGCAGGTCTTACATACACCCAAAGGTCTCTCCTGGCTAAAAACGGGTTCGTAGTGATCCATAGCCAGGAACCCCAATTCAGTGATATCCGTCAGCGTGTCTCAAAACTGTCCGGTCAACCTTACTACCTGACCACGGACGCTGCCTACCACGCCTTGCATCTTAACTACGACGAACTGCTCGAAGCCCTGGAACGAGAAGAACTTCGCCCACGCATGATCGCTGTCACCCAATCCGTCCTGGACGAGGTGCTGTCCTACTATACGCTCGTTGAAGGCACTTCACTCGAGGGTGATACCAGGCTTGCAGCAGCCTACATGGCGGTGGGTCTGAAATTGCTCGACCCCCAGACCACGATCGATCCCTTGATTGAAAGCCCGGTCATGTCTCAAGTCGATCAAATCATGGCTGGCGGAGGGATACAAAACTCGGCATTAATTCCTGTTTTTAGAGATGACTACGGCGCTTATTCACCAACGGGGCATTACAGCGGTGACGAGGATTTGGAAAACTACTACCGGGCTATGACCTGGTTCGGGCGTGTCCATTTCAAATTAAGCGACCGGGAGCACGGATTCATCCCATCTCGTTCACCCCTGATTATTACTCAGGCACTCCGGCACGCGCAGATTGATGGTAAAACAGCCGCAGAGGAATGGGCAGCTGTTCACGAAGCGATCACTTACTTAATTGGACCGAGTGATGACGCCGGTCCTATCCAATACTCAACGTTAATGGACCAAACATACGGACCCAGAGCCACGATCATCAGTTTGAAAGCCGATGAACTCTGGCAGACCTTCCTCCAAATCAGCCAGTTTCTTCCCCTTCCTCAGATCAATTCCACATTCGGGGTCTCCCTCTCGGACATGGAAGCAGAACGCGGCTGGCGATTCATGGGTCAGCGCTTCAGCCCGGATGCCTTTATCCTGCAGAATCTGGTCTTCGATAAAGTTGGCACCTTCGAAAATCGTCGCAAGCTGCCAAGCGGTTTAGATGTCATGGCAGCCCTTGGTTCACCAGCCGCCATGCAAGGCCTGGAAGAGACAGGCGCGACGGACTACTTCAACTATCCCGAACAAATGGAACAACTCCAGGCGGCAGTAAAGTCCCAAGACGAGGTTGGATGGCTTGAGACAGCCAACAGCGCCTGGCTGTACACGTTCTTACCCCAATTGGATGACAAAACAGCGCCCTATCCGGATTATATGCGCACGGGCGCCTGGAAGTGGAAAGATCTCAACAGCGCCCTCGGCAGTTGGGCGGAGCTGAAACACGACACCGTGCTCTATTCAAAGATGCCGGAAATGGCAGGCGGTGGAGGTCCGCCGTCTTCCGGTCCAGCTCCGGGTTTCGTTGAGCCCAACCCGCTTGTTTTTTACCGCCTTGCCTACCTGGCGCACGCCATATCGGACGGCTTGACCGAGCGGGATATGGTTGGGGAATCATCGTATGACCAGATAAATTTGAGTAAACTCCTGAACGACATGCAAAACTTGGGAGATCATTTCCGAAAGCTGGGTGATATCGCTGTAAAAGAGCTGGGAGGAATACCCCTGGTCGAGGACGATTACACTTTGATCCAGAGTCCTATTGGAGCGTTGGAAGAACGTGTCCTGCGTAGTCAGTTTTTCAGCCAACACGATACGGGTAGTCCACAAAGTATGCCGTCAGTCCCTGTGATAGCAGCAGCTGCCGGGGCGGAAGAACAGATTTTACAGGTCGCTACCGGCGCTGTAGACCGCATCTATGTGATTGTGCCCATAAATGGCGAACAACAAATCGCCCAGGGCGGCGTATTTTCATATTACGAATTCCCGCAGCCGCGCGCAGAACGTATATCCGACAGAGAGTGGAGATTGCTCCTGACGTCCGACCCGCCTGATATGCCCGAATGGACGGATCATCTGCTGCTCTCCGGCGGCAACCCGGTCGACGTCCTGGCTTTCCGGGTTGGGGATGTATACCTCATTACCCGTGCCGGGGAGAACCTCAACCTGCGCCGGGAGCCATCTCGCAAATCCGAATCGATACGCAAATTGCAGGTGGGCGAATATGTGATGATCGTCGAAGGTCCAATTCAAGCCGAAGGATTTACCTGGTGGAAGCTCCAGTCTGACCTGCACGCTCAAGAGCCCGTTGAAGGTTGGACTGTTGAGAACCCAGAATGGTACGAACGAGCCTGGGGGCAGTAAAAAAGGAACGACGACCATACATCCATCAACATCCAGGAGATCAAAATGACCCAATCTCTCAGCTCCAGCGCCCAGAAAGTTCAAGATGCCCTGAACGCTTTGGGGATGCGGCTTGAAGTGGTCGAACTACCGGGTTCAACCCGTACAGCCGTCGAAGCCGCCCAGGCGGTCGGCTGCCAGGTTGGGCAGATCGTCAAATCGCTTATATTCAAAGGCAAGCGTTCCAAACGACCTATCCTGGTGATCGCAAGCGGCGCCAACCGCGTAAACGAGAAAAAGATAGCAGCCTTGATCAACGAGCCGCTTGGCAAAGCCGACGCCGACTTCGTCCGCCAACAAACCGGCTTTGCGATCGGTGGTGTGCCGCCTCTCGGTCACAAAAATGAAATCGAGACCTACATCGATGAAGACTTACTTCAATACAAAGAAGTATGGGCAGCAGCGGGAACGCCGCGCGCCCTTTTCCACCTGGACCCCAAAGATTTGAAGAAAATGACTTCAGGTCATATTGTGGATATTAAATAAGGAGTTCTGTAGATGTACCTTGAAATTGGGATCGAAAACAATTCATTGTCAGGCACGAGCGCAATCACAGCAGTCGCATCCTCAAATTGAGGCGAACCATGGTGAGCTATGATTACGCCCAACGCAAAGGAGTGAAAGAGCTTTCGTGGGGAGATTTTGGTTCACTTGCCGCCCAGCTTGCCGAAAAACTGGGTCTTTTCAAACCGCAAGTGATCGTGGGAATAGCACGCGCCGGGCTGATCCCGGCTGCGAGCGTGGCTTGCTATCTACGCCTCGAAATGTTCCCCGTGCGCGTCACCCGCCGGGTAAACGACAGAGTTGTATATGATAAACCCGTCTGGAAAGTGCCGGTTTCAGGGGAAGTTTCAGGCAAGGTCGTCGCAGTTGTGGACGAAATCGCCGACACTGGTCAGACACTGGAAATAGTCACTGCCCAAGTTCGGATGCGGGGTGCAAAGAGGGTGATCACGACCAGTCTGGTCGCCCATACCTGGGCGAATCCTGCTCCAGATGTTGTGGCTCTCGTTACGGACGCGCTGGTTGTTTTCCCCTGGGACCGGATGGTGGTGATCGAAGGAAAGTGGCAGCCGCATCCGGAGATCATCGCCGCCCTCGAAGCCCAAAGGCAGAACTCAACAGAATAATATCCAAATCCAACCAACAATAATTGCTCGATACAGGCGTTCCCCTGTACCGTAAGATATTGCTATATATCTCCCGCATAAGATAGTGTAAAATAAAAAACCTACCATGGCTCTTGATCGATTCGGACGTTCCATTCACTACCTGCGCATAAGCCTGACAGACCACTGCAATCTGCGCTGCGTGTATTGCATGCCAGAAGAGATGACCTTCCGACCGAATAAAGAATTAATGCAGGACGACGAAGTTCTTCTGTTTGTACGTCTGTTCGCCCAATTGGGTTTCGACAAAATTCGCCTGACCGGCGGTGAGCCCACCGTACGGGTTAACGTCGTAGAACTGGTGCGCAGTATCGCCTCAACTCCTGGAGTGCGCTCCCTGACCATGACCACAAATGGCGTGCTGCTCTCGCGTATGGCACATCCACTCGCCGAAGCGGGACTGCAGCGGGTTAACATCAGCATCGACACCCTCAATCCGGAAAAGTTTCGCCGCCTGACACGCTGGGGTTCCGTAGAAGACGTATGGGATGGAATTCATGCGGCGGAGGATGCTGGACTGACCCCGCTCAAGCTCAACTCTGTGATCGTGGGGGGCTACAACGAGAGTGACGCAGTTGACCTGGTTCGATTGACTCTCGATCATCCCTGGCAGGTACGCTTTATCGAGATGATGCCGTTCGCAGGCGCTACCGATCTGCAATTGAAGCGGGTGGTAACCGCCCGAGATATCATGGCATGTATCGAAAGCAGTTTAGGAGCATTACAACCTGTGAACGGCGGCAATTTAGACGGAGAAGCGCGCCTGTACCGTTTACCCGGCGCCCAGGGCGATGTCGGCTTTATATCATCGGTCACCAAGCCGTTCTGCGCCACCTGTACGCGCGCCCGTCTCACTGCAGACGGTCGTCTGAGATTATGCTTACTGCGCGAAGGGGAAGTCGATTTGCTGACCCCATTAAGAGCAGGTGCATCAATTGCAGAGTTGCGCCAGATTTTATTGGACGGCATCTGGGATAAACCCTGGGGGCATGGACTGGCAGAAGGGCTGATACCCCTGAACCGAGTGATGAGCGAGATTGGAGGTTGATCTGAATACTACAGACGGTCTGGATCACAGGAACGAAATCTTGCAGGACATCCAAACCATCATCTTTGATCTGGACGGCACACTGCGTCACAATTTGCCGTCTCGCTCCCAGACGTTCGTTGGTTTCTTATCGCAGTTCGGCATAGAAAATGACCTAGAGAAGCGGCACTGTGTCGTTCGCTGGGAGCATTACTATTGGGCACAATCAGAAGAACTCGCTCAGGACTGGTTAACTTTTCAAGTGCTAACAATCAATGAAGCAAACGACCCCTTCTGGACAAATTACATGTTCCGGAATTTACGGGCATACGGCTGCCCCCCTGAACAGGCGCACGAACTGGCTCCAGAAGCAGCCCTATACATGGAAGAAAACTACCAACCAGAGGATTGGGTGCCGCCGGAGGTACCAACTACATTACAGGCGTTGAAAGAAAGCGGTTTTCAACTTGGGTTGCTCTCCAACCGCCGTGAACCAATTCATGAAAAATTGGATGATTTGGGACTGCATGGTTACTTCAAGTTAGCGCTGTTTGCCGGTGAAGTCAATTCCTGGAAACCTGACCCGCAAATCTTTCACGACGCTTTGAGCCAACTCGATACAACCGCCCGGCAAACCGCCTATGTGGGTGACAACTATTATGCCGACATTATCGGCGCACAGCGAGCCGGCCTAAATCCAGTGCTCTTAGATCCAGAAGGAGTTTTTCCGGACGCTGATTGCCCAGTTATCAAATCGATCGAGGATTTACTGGTCTTGATTGAAAGCTAGTGCTCTGTCAAATGTAAATGTTGTGTTTGTCAATCTGAGCGAAAGCGAAGAGTCGAAGTGAGTTACGAGGAGATTGATTACATGAAAGTGCTGCACAACCCGGTATACTCGGGAATAACATCCAAACCGAGAGAACAGGAGGTGCAGCATGAAGAATTATACAGTAGGATGTGATGCACATAAGCGATACTCGCAATTCAGCGTGCTAGATTGGAAAGCTTGCATCCAAGAACGTAGGCGAGTGGAACACACGTCTGGAGCAATCAAGAAATATCTGAGCAAGTTTCCGGATGGCACGCCAGTAGCATTGGAATGTGTGGGTAACTGGTACTGGATCGTGGATGAGATCGAAGAAGCAGGCTGTCGACCAATGCTGACGAATGCGGGCAAGGCAAAACTGATGATGGGAAACGTGAACAAGACCGACAAACTGGATGCAGATGGGTTGGCGCTGTTGCTGCACAACGGCACATTGCCGACGGTTTGGATCCCCGGTGGAGAACTGAGAGATTTGCGAGAACTTCCTCGCACTCGAATGGCCTTGACCAAGCAACGCACAGCGATGAAAAACCGCATCCACGCTACCCTGGCCAAGTACGGCATCCGGGTGGATAGTAGCAGCGATATTTTTGTGGGAAAAGGTCTGGCTGCATTGGGAAAAGAGTTCGTTCATCTTCCTGAAGAAACGAGAAGCTGTGTAGAACAAGAGCTGGAACTGCTGGATCAACTGAGAGACCATATCCAATATCTGGAAAAACGCATTCGTAAGCGTATTCGCCAGACAAAAAACATGCAACTGTTGAAAAGTCTGCCAGGGGTTGGAGATATCCTGGCGATCTTGATTGCTAGCGAGTTTGGTTCCGTGGACCGTTTTCCCAATGCTGAGCACTTCGCCAGCTATGCGGGAACTACTCCAAAAGTAAAGTCCAGTGGTGGTAAAACCTACTATGGACACTTGCGAAAAGAATCCAATCAATATTTGAAGTGGGCGTTCATTGAAGCAGGCAACGCAATAGTAAGCAGCTGCAATCGCCCCGGTTGGAGAAACAAGCATGTTGTCCGACTTTACGAGCGCATTCGACAACGTAAAGGTCATGGAATTGCGGTCGGAGCAGTAGCCCGCCACCTGGCTGAAGCTTCCTATTGGATGCTCAGAAAGGGAGAAACCTACCACGAACCTGCTCATCGGAAAACCTTGCCGAAGCCGGGGTAAGCGCGTAGCGAAGCTGGCTCCAAGAGAGCCGAGAGATTGATTGCGACACCCCTGCTGAACATGCTCATGCCACTTTGATGGCGAATAGATGCTTCCGGTAAGACCGGCTTAGCTGCGGTAAGTTTATAGTTCATTTGTTTTCAATTGCTCTTTTACTCTTGACAAAAGCAGCACTTTCATAGATGCTTCGCTACGCTCGCAATGACAAATTAATTTATGCTGTTTGATTGAAAGCTAGTTTCCCGCTTTAGAACCCTTCCAACTTCGACATATCCGCCGCTTCATCAGCCAGGGCTGCAATGCGCTGCAGGACAGCCAGGCGGTTTTCACGTATACTGGCGTCCTCTACCATAACCAGGACATCGTCAAAGAATCGGTTGATAACCGGGATCATTGGCAAGAACGCATTCAAGAAATCGTCCACAGAACCAGGAGAGCGCGGTGTCGCTTCCGCCTGTAGCAGCGAGGCGTGCAAATCTCGTTCAGGGGTTTCAATGAAAGCATCTGGATCGAGCGGGTATTGTTCTTCCAAGTCACGCGTGATGCGCACACAGCGAGAATAAGCCGGCAGGATGGTATTCCAATCTGAGCGTCCAACCCAGGCTGACAACTCCGCAACTGCATGCGCAACTCGAGCCGGGTTATAACCCTGAGCAGACAGCACGGCCTCTACTACATCATAACGAGCGCCCGCTTCCAGCAAAACATTTCGCAGTCGTCCTACAATAAAATCAAGAACTTCAACCTGGCTTTCCGGACTTGCAGAGACCGGCAAGTGCAGTGCTGCAGCACTGAGAGCCATGCGCAAATCAAAATTCAAATCCCAATCGAGCAGGACCTGAACAACACCGATGGCAGCTCGTCGCAGAGCGAAAGGGTCTTTCTTCCCCGACGGTTTCAGCCCGGCAGCGAACAAACCAGCAAGGCTGTCTAAACGGTCTGCCAGACCGACGATCAAACCAGGGCGGCTGGTGGGTGAATTGTCGCCAGCGTGACGCGGCAAATAGTGTTCGAAGATCGCATCAGCAACTGCCTGCGTTTCACCAGAGTCCAAGGCGTAATAGCGACCTATCTCGCCTTGAAGTGAAGTCATCTCAACCACCATCTTGGTCGCCAGATCAGCTTTGCACAGCTCGGCAGCCCTGCGAGCTGCAACGAGCTCTTGTGGATTTAATTCGAGCTGCGCATCCAGATCATCCACAAGCGCCGTGATGCGGTGGGTTTTATCCAGCATCGATCCAAGTTTGACCTGGAAGGTGAGCGTATTTAATTTGGGCAGGTAGGATTCGAGCGGCTTCTTTAAGTCCTCCTGCACAAAGAAATCCGCATCAGCGAAGCGCGCCCGGATCACGTGTTCGTTGCCCTCAATTACCAATTCCATCCCCTGACTGTCACCATTGCGCGCAACTATGAAATAGGGTAACAGGGATGACTCTTCCCCGCCGTCTTTTTCAATAACAGGGAAATAACGCTGGTGCTTCTTCATTACAGAAATCAGCACCTGGCGCGGCAGGTTAAGGTGTGATTTATCGAAGGAACCGTACAGCCCCACAGGCGCTTCAACCAGATTTGTGACCTCGCTTAAGAGGATCGGGTCATCGGCGACTGCACCGCCAACTTCAGCGGCAAGGAGCTTTATTTGAGATTGAATGCTCGCGCGGCGTTCTTTCGGATCTAAGAGTATTCCCTGCGCCGCGAGCGACGAGAAGTAATCGTCGGAGTCACGCACCACAAATTCCTCAGGGTCTCTGGAGCGCAATCCCCGGGTGAGGTTGGTGGATTGAAGTCCGGCATACTCAAAAGGAACCACCTGCTCGCCGTGCAGGGCTAACAACCAGCGAATGGGTCTCGAGAAAACCACGTTTGTATGGTTCCAGCGCATGGATTTATCAAAACGAATGTCCGCGATCAAATCCGGCAGCGCTCTGGATAACACCTCAACCGCAGGCAAACCCGCCTGTTTCACAACGGCTGTCACATAACGCCCGCCATCCAATTCACGAATTTCCAAATCAGCCACGGACACGCCTTTGCTGCGCGCAAATCCCTCCGCCGCTTTTGTCGGGGTACCTTCCGGATTAAATGCCCGCTCAGCAGGGGGACCCTTGACCACGTGCTCCAGTTCGGTCTGGCGGGATGCCAGGTCTTCCACAAAAAGGACCAGCCGGCGCGGTGTGCCCAAGATGTGAACTTCGCCATGTTCTAAGCGCAGTTTTTTTAGCCAGCCCGGAACCATCCCCTTAATTTGAGTCATGGCAGAATCCAGGTCGCCGGCAGGAAGTTCTTCTGTGCCAATTTCAAGTAAGAACGAATTGGGATCAGTTGAAGGGTGACGAATCTCCACACCCACGTTCCTCATCACACCTGCTCCCGGACTCCCCGCCTCCTCAGCTCTCTTCTCCTCATCCTGCGCTAACCATGGATATCCCAGACTCTCACGCTGAGCAAGATACGCTTCTGCCACCCGTCGAGAAAGGTCACGCATGCGGGCGAACAGAGCTTGCCGTTCAGTCACACCCACCGCACCGCGCGTGTCCAACACGTTAAATGTGTGTGAACACTTGAGCACATAATCATAGGCCGGCAAAACCAGGTCCTGATCCAGGCATGAGGCTGCTTCGGCCTCAAAAAGGTCGTACATATGGCGCAGGCGCTCAGTGTCAGCGATTTCGAAATAATATTTGCTGTGCTCTTGCTCGGCTTGCAGGTTGACATCGCCTGCTGCCAGGGCAGGACTCCATTGAATATCACGAAAACTAGGTACCCTTTGCAGGGCTATAGCAATGCGGTCTAAACCATAGGTGAGCTCTACGGAGACAGGATCGAGGGCAATACCACCAGCTTGCTGGAAATATGTGAACTGGGTGATCTCCTGACCGTCCAGCCATACCTCCCAACCAAGTCCCCAGGCGCCCAAGGCAGGCTGCTGCCAGTTGTCTTCCACAAAACGAATGTCGTGCTGGCGAGGGTCTATTCCTAATGCCCCCAATGATTCAAGATAAATCTCCTGCGGGTTACCTGGATCAGGTTTAAGGATGACCTGAAATTGGTAGTGCATTTGCATCCGGTATGGGTTTTCACCGTAACGACTATCGTCGGGACGGATGGAGGGTTCAACATAAGCCACACTCCAGGGCTCTGGTCCGAGCACACGCAGGAAGGTAGCCGGGTTCATCGTCCCAGCACCAATCTGGGTGTAGTAAGGCTGCCAGATCAAGCAACCCCGTTGGACCCAGAACTCTTGCAGGGTCATAATTATGGATTGTAAGTTTAACGGTTCATTCATATCTACTCAAACCTTGTCCAAAGTTGTCTGTCAAGATAGGGGCATTATAATCTTAACTCCCCATTATTGTTCACAGAAAAACAGGGAATTCTAGCTGCCCAGCCAAAATTCCCTGTCCTCCTTCGAAAACAATTTCGGGGATCTGCGAACAAATTAGTGCCCCGAATTATACAGCAGATTACGGGATCTCGCCGGCAAGCTCCTTTTCAATGATATCCTGGAAAACTTCGAAGGGTTGGGCGCCAACTACCGCGATGCCGTTCAGAAAGAAAGTCGGAGTTGAGCGCACACCCAGACTGGATGCGAACTCATAATCAGCCTGCACTTCATCGCTGTAGCGACCTTCTTCAATACATTCTTCGAATCCTGGGACATCGAGCTCCAAATCCTGTGCATACTTCACATAAGCCTCTTCGCCGAAGCCATATTCATCACTATATAACATTTCGGAAAATTCCCAGAAAGCGTCCTGCTCGTTAGCACAACTGGCGGCTTCTGCCGCAGGAACAGCGTTGGGGTGCAGGGATGTAAGCGGGAAGTCGCGATATACAAAACGGACCTGGTCCGGGTACTCATCACGAATTTTGTTAAACACCTCATCATGCCAGCGGCGGCAAAAAGGACACTCGTAGTCGCTGAACTCGATAATGGTGATGGGCGCATCTTCAGATCCGAGGCTGGGATTATCGCCCTCGGGTACATCATAGCGCTTGACTTGCTGCGGCGTTGTATCCCCATCCTCTCCGGACGGGTTCTGCGCGGACGCTTCATCTTGATTTACCGGATTATCCCGATCAGCCACCTGAGACTCTCCGGCACCCTGCTGGGTGACGGGCTTCGTCTCGTTTGTGGACGATGTAAAGGGCTGTAATCCCCAGAAAATATATCCGGCGCTTATGCCCAACACAAAAGCGATGGGCAACAAAGCCAGGAAGAAGTGGGAACGCTTAAATGTGATGCTTTCCTCAGCATCTGGATTCGCTGAAGTTTTCTTGCTTTCAGGTGATTCAGTTGACACTTTGTTGGCTGCCTCCTCATTTAAGATATTTGTGAGTGAAGTTGTCTATTAAGTCCAAGCGATTATAACACGCCCTTAAATCAAAACCCCAAGCGACTGTGAAGTCCTTGGGGTAATTTTATTGCGACGCACGGTCGATCAGAGAGAAACCCCTCAGGTGCTTCCCGTGTTACAAGAAGCTGCGGCGGAGCTGTCTAGCGAGAAAGAGCTTCCTCCGGCTGCTTTGGACGCAAACATCGAGATTTTCTTGTTCACCTTGGAACTGCCGCATTCAGGGCAGATCACTTCGTTGACCGCGCCGGTGTTAAAAAGAAGTTCTTCAAACTCCCGGTCACAATCCGAGCATTCAAATTCAAATATTGGCATAAAATCTCCTTACCTATTAGGACAACCAGGGATAACCAATCCCGGAAATATCAGTGTTGTGATTACAACTATTTGATGCAAAAACCTCTAAAAGGTTGCAGATTTTTCAATAAAACCTCCCACCCATTCTCGATCAGATCCAAACTAACAATCATGATTCTATCATCGGTTCGCGATTATCGTCATTAATTTAAAATTAAGGCGTGCCGGTCTCTAAAACTCCAGAAGTCTCGTCCCGGATTGCATCCGGCAGCTCGTCTTCAACAAACCGTACCCGCGGGTTTAGATAACCCGATAATGAAACCAAGATTGTTGCAAATCCTAATATCACAAAAAGAAACCCGGCTCCCCGTCCCGGTCCAACGCCGGTAATTCGCCCAACTGATCCGGTCAACGGACCACCGAAATCTAAAAGGGGGGCAAAAAGATTGTCCACTAAAGGTCCGGCTAACAGATATGCCAACGGCATTGCAGCCCAGGCAATCATTCGACGCACAGCAAACACGCGCCCCTGTACATCAACCGCAACCTTACTCTGCCAGAGCGCCTGACTGGAACCATTGATGATTGGACTAACGAACAACATACAAAAACCAGCCCCAGCCATCATGATTAGCGACGGTCGAACCCCAAGCAGCATCATAAAGAATCCCTGCACCATCATAAAACCGATCACCCCCTGGATGCGGCGTTTTGGACCTCCCCAGACACTCATGACAAGCGTTCCGACCAGCATTCCGATACCAGCGAATGAGACCAGATACCCCACCATATCAGGAGTAGTCATTTCTAAGAGCATGGGTATGAGAAGCGGGTAAAAAAGGCCAAACAAAAAATTACTGGCAGCAAAAATCATCAGTAAACCGAACAAACCCGGTCTGGCGACGATGTAACGCAAGCCATACAGAGCCTCTGTCCATAATGAGCCCTTTCCGGCCTCTCCTTCTGGGGTTACTTCGGGTTGAGGAAACCGGACAAAGAGAAGCGTAGCAATTGCGAAAACGAAAGAGGCAAAGTCAACCAGAAAAATTCCTTTCAGTCCAACGGTGACCAACATCGCCCCTGCAAGCGCTGGTGAGATCAGTTGGGAGATTGCTTCACCGATTTGCACCATACCACCTGCTCGACCCAAATGCTCCTTTGGGACAAGCAGAGTAGTTGCGGCTGAGTATGCCGGCCACTGAAAGGTCGTGAAAGAAGCGTTGACCGCTGTTGCAACGTAAACGTGCCAGACTTCAAGTTTTCCATTGAACACCAAAACTGCTACAAACAATGTGCTCAAAGCCGCCCCGCTGTCGCTCAGCATCATCACCATGCGGCGGTCCCAGCGATCGGCTACCGCACCGGAAATCGGCGAGAGCAATAGATTTGGAAGCGCAAAAGCGAGTAAATTCAGAGCGAAGAGGGTTGTGGATCCTGTTTGCTGGTATACCCAGATTCCCAACGCAAAGCTGGTCAACCCTGAACCGATGGTCGAAACCAACTGCCCAGACCAAACTACCACGAATGTTCGTATACCCTTATTCAATGGTGTCCGAAATTTAATCCTATTACGCAGTCGGGGGATCACGTTCAATTGTTTTTGACCTTTTTATTACGTTCACTCGCATCAGGCGCTTGATAAAAATTGAACCCCAATTTTACTCTTAATTTTCCATATCAGCCTGGTTTTATTCTCTCAACGGTCAAACTCCCCTTTATTTATCCAGCAAAGCTTGTCGTATAATAACTCACTTGGAGGATCAAAGTGTTTGTAAGCTCTGCAAACACGCAACCATTAATCTTCCCATCCCAGGAGAACCGCATGATCGAAAACCCAGTGATTAAAACGCTATTGAACCGAAAATCGATTCGCCGCTATACGGAAGAAATTCCCAGCAACGAAGTGCTTGAGACCATTGTGCGTGCAGGGCAGCAAGCGCCCTTCGCTTCCCAGCTCGGCAGTCTCTTGCTCTCTCGGGACCCTGAAAAGAACAAGTTTAACGCTCCTTTACTGTTCACTATCTGCGTGGATGTTCACAAGTGGGAGCTCATCATGGCACAACGCAACTGGAAGATGGTCGCCAGCGATTTAAAGCTGCTTCTGCTCGGCATGCAGGATGCCGCCTTGATGGCGGAGAACATGGTCATCGCGGCCGAAAGCCTGGGCATGGGAAGCTGCTTCCTGGGCAATGCCCCATACCGTTCCAGCCAAATTATTGAAGAATACAACCTTCCCAGCCGAGTTTTTCCGATGGTGCAGCTAACCATGGGTTACCCGGCCGAAAATCCGCCCCCCCGGCCGCGCTACCCACTGGAATTCGTGCTCTTTGAAGGTAACTACCCGGATTTCAACGAGGATCTAATTCGGGAAGCCATGACCCAAATGGATGAAGGTTATCTGGCTCAAGATTACTACCGGGTTAGCAAGGCGATGATACCCTTGAGCATTGACCGGGAAGAGACCTTTACACTTGAGGACTACAGTTGGACTGAACACATCTGCCGTAAATGGGGACAAGCTTTCCTGGGGCATAATTTGCTGGCACAGTTCAAGAAATGCGGTTTTAATATAGAGGAAAGGGCAAAGCAGACCCCTTCATAAACGGAATAACCGGGTTTGGAAAATCAGCAAGTGAAATGATCATTAAGGAATTACATATCACATGAAAACTTTTAACAGCATCTTTGCAGTCCTCCTGCTAATTGTTCTGGGGACGGCTTGCAATTCGAGCCAGCCAGTCGAAGACTCTCGCCAGCTTACCATCCTCTACACCAACGACGAACACGGTTGGATGGCAGGGGTAGATGAAGGAAAAGGAGCAGCCAACATTGCCGGTCTCTGGGATGCAGAAGACTATGGTGATGAAAGCGCAGTCCTGGTCCTGAGCGGCGGAGACAACTGGACCGGACCCGCAATTTCCACCTGGTTCTTCGGTCAGGGCATGGTCGAAGTCATGAACGCCATGGCGTACGATGCCTCGGTGATCGGCAATCACGAGTTCGATTTTCGTCTTGATATTTTAGAAACACACCTCGAGGAAGCCAGTTCCCCATATCTGAGCGCCAATATGCGCTACAAAAAGAATGGGGAGGTGCCAAGGGACCTGGGCATCGAGCCTTACACAATTATTGAACTTAACGGCATAAAAGTTGGCATCATCGGTTTAACCACGACCGCCACTCCTAGAGTCACCAATCCAAAGAACGTGGCGGAGTTTGATTTCATCGAATACAGGCAGGCGTTAGAAGAATATGTCCCCAAAGTCCGTGATGCGGGCGCGGATATCGTCATCCTGGCAAGCCACGTGTGCACTGATGAGCTGACCAGACTGGCATGGCAGGTTAAGAGTCTGAATATAGCGGTGATGGGCGGCGGTCACTGCCACGAGCTTTATTCCAGCCAGGTTGGAGAGACTGTCATCATCGAAGGAGGCTCATATCTTGCCAGTTACGCATACGTGCAGCTAACTTATGACCCGACGACCAAAGAGATCACCAATAAAGAGTTTGGCACTCGCATGAACTCCGGTGGAAAAGCGGATGAGGAAATTGCCCAGATAGTCCACAGCTGGCAGACGAAAACCGACGCGGAGCTCAACGTGACAATCGGCTACCTGGAAAAGGAAATCCCGCGTAGCAGCCAGAAAATGGAAGATTTGATCACCAAATCCTGGCTGAACGGATACCCGGCAGCCGACATTGCCATAACCAACCGGGGCGGCATCCGGGACAATCTCCCTGCTGGAGATATTACGCTTGCCAATATCATCAGCGTCATGCCGTTCGACA
>JAUWPO010000065.1 GCA_030611505.1 Chloroflexota bacterium | reverse complement strand
CCATTCGCAATCTGGCCCACGAGCGGGTGCTGTCCTGCGTGAACGGCGCGTTCGGTTCCCGCTGGCACGACGTCGCTCTATCTAATGGCAAAGCAGCCGATAGGCTGGACATACCTTGGGATCAACCGATCACACCAGAGCACGTTTCCGATGCTCTCCGGAAATCGAAATACGAGCTTTTCACAATTGTCCACAACGAGACCTCAACTGGTGTGCAAAATCCAGTGGCAGAAATCTCCACCGCCATACATACGGTAAGCCCGGACACGTTGATTGCGGTGGACGCGGTCTCCTCGCTGGGCGGCGCCAAGATCGAGATGGATGCCTGGGGATTGGATATGGTGCTGACCTCCTCGCAGAAGTGCCTGGCTCTGCCTCCGGGTTTGGGCCTGGCTGCCGTCTCCGATCGGGGGATGGCTTACGCCCAGAGTGTGCCGGACAGGGGTTGGTATTTCGACCTGCTGCGCATGGAGAGACACCGCTTGAAGGATTCCACCCCCGCGACACCAGCCATCTCGTTGATCTACGCCCTCGACGCTCAGTTGGACCACATCCTGGCAGAGGGGCGGGAGGAGCGTTTTGCCCGCCACGCAGCTATGGCAGAGCGGGTACAATCCTGGGTACTGGAGCGCGGCCTGGGTTTGTACGCTCCCGAAGGCTACCGTTCAAAGACCGTCACGACGGTCGTAAACAACCTCGAATTTGATATCACCGCCCTCAACGAGTTTCTCTTAAGTAGAGGCATGCGCATTGCGAACGGCTATGGACCTCTGAAAGGTAAAACCTTCCGCATCGCTCACATGGGCGAAACCCAAATCGGGGACATCGAACGCCTGCTGGCGGCGATGGATGATTACATGGGGGTTTTATGACCCAGAATACGAATGAGACCCAACTCCCCATTGTTACAGTTACCCCGACTTCCCTGGTGTACGGCGGTGAAGCAATGGGGCGCCTGCCGGATGGGCGCGCCGTGTTCGTTCCATACGCTCTGCCCGGCGAAACCGTGTCAGTGCGGCTTGTAGAGCAAAAACGCGGCTACACTCGGGGTGAGCTGTTGGAAGTGCTCGCGCCCTCACAAGCACGAATCGAGCCAGTCTGTTTACATTTCGGTGTATGTGGGGGATGCCACTACCAGCACATGTCCTATGAAGACCAATTGGCCGCAAAAACCGGCATTCTGGGTGAGCAATTGGAGCGTATCGGCGGGCTGGTCGACCCGCCCGTGGAGCCTGCCGTGTCGTCGCCAAACCAAATTCTGTATCGCAATCATGTACAGTTTCACCTCACAGCAGACGGAAAGATTGGCTACCATAAAGCCCGCTCGGATGAGGTACTTCCTATCCAGGAGTGCCACCTACCTGAATCGCCGCTCAATGCTATCTGGCCACAGCTCGATTTCGAAGCCCTCCCTGGACTGGAGCGTTTCGCCCTACGACTGGGAATCGAGGATGACGTTCAGCTCATTCTGGAGAGCAGCGACCTGCAGCCGCCCGAGATTAACATACAGGATTTGCCCGTCTCGGTTGTGCACCTCAGCCCGGTGGGCTCACTGGTGCTGGGGGGCAGTGAAGCGGTCTGGATTGAAGTGCTTGACCGCAGCTTTCAGGTCTCAGCCGGTTCTTTCTTCCAGGTCAACACGCCCTTGGCTGCTGGAATGGTCGCGTACCTGCTGGAAATATTGCCCAATTATCAACCCTTCAAATCGGATGCTACCCTGCTGGACGTGTACTGCGGTGTGGGGCTTTTCAGCGCTTTTCTTGCGCCCCTCGTGAGCCGCCTGGTGGGGATCGAATCCTCTGCCGCTGCTGCCAGTGATTTTGTCGCCAACCTGGACGAATTCGATCACGTAGAATTGTACGAAGCCACGGCAGAAGAAGTGCTGCCGAATTTGGACATCACCCCGGATATCGTCCTGCTTGATCCACCCAGATCCGGTATCAGCCGCCAAGCGATGGACGGTTTGCTTGGATTAGCTTCGCCGCTGCTGGTATACATCTCCTGCGACCCGGCTACCCTGGCGAGGGATGCCAAGCGTTTAACCGCCCGCGGATACCATCTGGAGCAGATCACGCCGTTTGATCTGTTTCCACAAACCTATCACATCGAGAGCATCAGCTTTTGGACGATCGGCGTATAGGTAAACTGAGACGGAACAGCGCCCCACCTTCAGGGTTGTTGGCTGCGATTAAGGTACCGCCATGGGCTTCAGCCAGCTTGCGGGCGATGGCTAATCCTAACCCGGTTCCCCCTTCTTCCCGGCTGCGCGAGCGGTCAACCCTGTAAAAGCGCTCAAAGATGTGCGGCAGCGCATCTGGAGGTATGCCGGAACCCGAATCGCGGATTTCAACCAAGGCAAACTGCCTGGCAATTTGCCCGGCTAGTTGCCCGGTTGTCTGTGTGTTACAAGACGTGCTTATTCTAATTTCGCCCCCTTCGGGCGTGTAGTGCAGGGCGTTGTTGAGCAGATTAATAAGAATCTGCTCAATTCTATCTCGATCAGCTTCCAGCACTGGACAAGCTGACTCCAACTCTATCCCCAGGCTGATTTGCTGTCGATCTGCCTGCGGACGGAAACGTTCCACAACGCTGGACACAATCCGGTTCAAGTCGGTGGGCAGGATATTTAAATCCAGCTCCCCAGCATCCGCTAAAGCTATCGTTCGCAGATCGGCGACCAGCCGGGTGAGAAGCTGATTTTGCTCCAGGACTGGGCCCAGGTTCTTTGTGGTCAGGGGATAAACCCCATCCAGCATTGCCTCCAGGTTCGCACGCTGGACCGCAAGAGGAGTGCGCAGCTCGTGAGCAATATCGGCAGTCATAGACTGACGGCGCTGCTCCCCTTCATCCAGAGAAGCAGCCATGTGATTGAAAGCCTTGCCCAAAGTCGCCAGCTCGTCTTTACCGCCCACCCTGACACGCTGCGTGAGATCGCCCTCCGACATCCTTGTAGCGGCGCGCGTCAGTTCACGGACGGGTCGCAGCAGATAGAATGCCAGCAGGAGCGCCAGGATCAATGCCAGTCCACCGGCAATTAACGCCGCACTCAGCAGCGCTTGATTAAGCTGTCCCAATAGCTCGGCTTCTACATTTTGTCCGAAGACATGCCCTCCAGGAGGCAGCAGATACCCGACCGTCTCGCCGTCCACCACTAAAGGGATAGCGGACAGGAATTCCTCATCCTCCAGACTGCCCTCTGCACCCAGATTATGAGGATCAAAAACCAAATTTCCTCCGGCGTCGTATAGAAATAAATCCCCCCCTGCCTCACTGCTAGACCTCGAGCCGGGTCCCAGGCCGCGTCCCTTGCCATCTCCCTGACCATAACCCGTACCAGGAGGGGGAAACAGGGATGCTACGTTCTCCCAGGAACCACTCGCCTGATAATGATCCTCCAGTTCTGTCACCAGGTCTTCAGCTTCGTAGATTCCACCGCGGTATATAAATGTATAGACTTCCTGTGCCGTCTCTTGATGCATAAAGAACGCCACCCCCAGCAATGAGACGAGAATGACCAAAATGAATGCAAGTAATAAACGCAGACGCATAGGTTTTAATCAGGGTTTCGGCATCCGGTATCCTACACCAAACACCGTTTCAACATAACGAGGGTTTTTAGGATCGAGTTCCAGCTTGCCACGCAGGTTCTTGATGTGGGCGTCAATAGTGCGCTCATAACCCTCATAAGTTGACCCCTGCGTGGTCTCGAGCAGCTGCAGGCGGCTGAAGACCCGTCCCGGCTGCCCCGCTAGCGTTTCTAGAATGACAAATTCTGTCGGGGTCAGATCGATCTCCTTCCCGTCGCGCACCACGCTGTGAGCCTCCAGATCAATTTCCAAATCGTACACGCGGATCAATTTTGTGGACCGCCCTTCGCCACCCGACCGTCGCAGCACAGCCCGCACCCGCGCCACTACTTCACGCGGCGAGAAAGGCTTGGTCACGTAATCATCGGCGCCCAGTTCCAGACCGATCAGGCGGTCTGTCTCCTCTACGCGCGCCGTGAGCATAATTATGGGCGTGTCCGCTTTACGCCGGATCGCTCGGGCGACGTCGAGACCGTCTATCCCCGGCAGGTTAAGATCCAAAATAACCAAATCCGGCTTGCTGCTTTCCCAGGTGGTAAGCCCCGTGTCGCCTCGCAAAGCAGATAAAACATTAAAGCCTGCTTGTTCCAAATAGGAACGCAGGACTCGGACTAATTCTTGTTCGTCTTCAATAATTAGGATTGTAGGCATAGCCATATTATACATCTCAGATGGATGTCCAAAAAGAACAAAACGTTTCGATCTGACCACCATATTGAGGGCAGGTATTGAAACCTGCCCTCACCGGTGGCGGCTACGAAAGCCGTCCTACAACTTTTTGGACATCCCCCCGTCCATTTTCTACTATTTGTAAAGGAGATTGTTAGCCAGACACGTCGCTCCGGCACAGACATCTAAGCACAAATTAATAGTTGCCTCCCTGCTGACCACCGCCGGCCCACATTGGACGACCACCCGGTTCTCGCAGTTGTAGAGGCACTTCGCTATCATTGCCATTAATCTGTACCACCTTGAATTCGCCATCTTCGTAGAAACCTACCACAGTGATCGGGGCATTTACGCGAGCGGTATAACCTAGTTCCTGTGCAAACCGCCATGCTCTTCCCTCGATTACGACCGTTTCACCATCCGCAGTGCTTACCACAAGCGCTTCCGCGTCCGCACTTACTACGCTGCCCTCTACGGTGATCCATGAGGCTGTTTCAGCTTCAGAGTGACCTGCGATGCTGTCGTCGGAATTCCTCCCACCCCCTCCACGTCGCTGACCGCCCAACGAGCTGTCCAGCTCATTGGTTGGTCCGTATGATTCGCTCAAATTGCCAGAACAATCGCCTTCATGGTCATGAGTTTCGTGAGTGCCGTCTGCCGCATTACTTTCAAATTGACCGTGACCACCCTGATGATCCGTGTCGATGGAACCTTCCAACTGCCACCCACCGCCTTCTCCCTTTGCAAGGGGTGTTTCGATCGATTTTGCAATCGTGCGGTTGACTGCGCCAAAGATCAGCACGCCAGCCAAACCAAGAAATAACGCTCCTAAAAATATTTTTTTTATCATTTTTACCTCTCCAATTCTTATGTTTTTTTTGTAATTGTTGTTATCGGGTTACGTCCATACGCCTACATTTCCCTTGCGGGTAGTTCCCTCGTCCGGTAAGTCCAGCGAACGCTCAGGATCTTGCGCGTCACTTTTACGACCCATTTCCAGTGGATGGCAAAGTGCACCACCACAGCCAGGGTCAAAACCACGCTTGACCAGGTATGGATCAAATCCCAGGTCGTGCGGCTGAACAGGATCATCGGGTCTGTCACTGCCATTCTGGGTCCACCCGGAACGAAAAGCAGGTAAATGCCCGTGATAGCCGACACCAGGAAGCTCAAGCCCACAACGATATTTATCACAACGTTGAAGCGGCTGCGCGCGTTCAGGTTCTGGCTCTTTCCTAGCAGTTCCTTCACCATCCTCTTGGTCATATTGACAATCCATTCCCAGTGCAGGGGGACATGGATGAGAATAACGATTGTCGCTATCACCCCTGTCCATATGTGAATATCACTCCAGGTATGGCGTTCGAACAAAACGGCTATGCCATAATAGGGATTACGACCACCTTGATATCCACCTGTTGTCAAAAAGAGAAAATAAATCCCCGACAAAGTCGCTCCAACAGCGCTGATCAACAAGAGTGAATCTATCAGCCAGTTATTGCGAGTTTGGCTGGAAACTGAACTTTTAATTTGCATCATGTTATCCTCCACAGTCTTTCAAAATTATTGGATTGGCGGGCGATTTCTTTCTCGACATCGCTCCGCATATCCAGATTACTGCTGAGGAGAATATACACGACAGATATGTAGAACTTGTGAAGAGATTTCGAAATTTTTATGAATATGATCTATTATTACATGCTCAATTATTACACAATCAATTATTACCCCTTGACACAGAACATGTATTCTACTATAATTAGAACATGGGTTCTTTTTTTAGCCTTGAATATAAATTCACTGACACTCAGAAAGGCAAAAAAACCTGGTACGGAATTTGCACTACAAATAGATGAGTACAATACTGGAGGAACCGATTAATGAATATTGGTATGCTTTGGTTCGATAACGACCCCAATATGGTGATGACTGTCAAGATCGCACGCGCCGCAAAATACTACCAGAATAAATACGGGGAGGCACCCTCGTTGTGCTTCGTGCATCCCAGCATGCTGCCCTTGGTAGATGTCAAAAAGAACGGTCGGTCAGGAAACGGCAAATCGGCGTCGAAAAGTGATGCGCCATTAGAAGTTGTAAAAGCCGGGAATGTGGAGATACGCTCCAACCGTTCAATTCTCCCCAATCACTTCTGGATCGGGATCAATGGGAAGTTGAATGGTAATGGCTCTGGCTAGTCAGCTCGCTGACGAATATCTGCAGGGCTAAGTCGACCGGGATCAAACCGCTCTTTACGTCATCGTCCAGATTCAACAATCGGTGGTATATCTCCTCCAGAACAGGGAGCGAAAACCTCTTCGCTTGAGGTATCAGCTTCCTTGACATCCACTTCTTTAATCCTAAGAACCTCAACTTTGCAGCGATTTCATCCCCCCCTCCCCCTCCATCCAGGATTTCGCGCACCAGCAGCAGCAGCCTGAACTGGCGTACGACCATCGCAAAGATGAAGCCGTGTTCCTGCTGTTCCAGCAGTCGCTGCAGTATCAAAGAAGCCTTTTGTCCGTCCCTCATCCCTAAAGCATCCACCATAGCAAAAACATCAGCCTGGCTCGAATCAGGAGTCAGCAGATCAACATCTTCTTTCTCCACTGGTCGCTTGTAGTCAGCGTAATCCAGCAATTTGCGAATTTCCTGATCCGCCAGGCGGGTGTCGGCTCCCACCAGTTCAGCCAGCCTCCTTGCTGCCTCATAGGTAAACTGCCCGCCTTCCTGTGCCGCCCGATTTTGGATCCAGCCTTCCATATTCCCCAGCGGAAAAGCCTTTACATAAACCCGTTCTCGATCGGACCCCGCCCACCGTTCCAGCCAGTGCAGGTTCCCTTTCTTTCTCTCCCAGTCGGTGGTTAACAATTTGTGTTCAACCAGTACCAGCGCGGTCGTAAGCGGGACTTTTTCAAAGTTCTCAATGATCTTCTCGCGATCCTTTGTCAGCTTCTGCTTATTAAAAAATTTCGCCTTCACCTCTTTACTCTCCAGGCGCGCCAATGGGTGCGTCAGGATCACCACCCGTCGTTTGGCAATAAACGGCATTGGGCTGACAACGGACACCAGATCGTCGAGGTTGAAACTGCGCCCGTCCAGGGAGGTCGTATTTGCCTCCCTCAACGCATCATCGCCCAGATTGGCTTCGAGTTTAGCCACTTCCTGGGCGATGGTATATTCATCATCCCCGTGCAGCAGATATACGACCGGGGAGGGTTCACTCATAATCAGCCCTCCGTAACCACCTTGTGTGCTTTGATGCGACCCTTGTCTGACTCAACAACCTCTACAACCTCCAGAAATTCGGGATCGCCCGAGGTGGTCACCCGTCTCTGGATCATATTTCCCAGCGGCTGCGCCAGGATCAAAGCCAACGTGGCAAACGAAGCAGCCAGAGGCAGGCGTTCCAGCTTATCCCGCACCCGTCTCCCCGAACCGAACATCGCCAGTGCCCCGGCAACCCCTGCCGCAGTCCCCGCGACCACAAAATTCGTCCCGCAGTTTGGGTGCACAGCCAGCTCCCCCTCGCCGCCCCGCAGCCGTTTCAACGCTTCGTCCACCGCTGAATGCACCTCCTCCGTGGACACATCACCCAGGAGCCAGAAACCCCCCGGATTGGAATGACCGGCTATAGATAAGCCCGGATGGCGCTCCGCCAGGACATGCAGTGTAGCGTGTTCAAGACCGTGGTTGCGTCGTATTCGGGAAATTATTGGTGTATCTAACAGGGACTGAAATCCAACAGCAAGGTTCTCCGGCATCATATCTCCAATATTATTAATTTGATGCCCCTAATTCTACCACCACGCACCTGTCAGCGCGGGCGGCTTTCATGCTGACCAGCAAAGGCGGCTCCCACGCTGACTGTAATTTCTAACTTGCAATTAGCAACCTTCTACACTTGCTACTTGCTATTTCTAATTTGCCACTTGTTATTTCTAACTCACAACCCTGCACTGCACCACGCACCCAGGCTCCACCGCCATATGCTATTCCTATCCTGCCACTAGTAACTCTTTTCCCGTCATCTCCCGGTACGCCAGCGTCCAGGTCGCCGAAGAGAACGTAGTCACCACGCTTTTAATCAAGGTGAACACTATCACCATTACAAGCCCAGCAAAACAAGCCGGCACGATCAACCAGGTTCCCGGATCCACGGAGGGCAGCAGGAGCAGCAGAAACGGCGCAGCCAATGCAGCGATGATCGCGAAAGATATCACAAAAATCACAATTCCGATCGCCAAGAAGATGAGCCAGAATATGATGGTAGGACCCAGGTTCTCTTTCAGCACCTGCCAGCCGCGCTTGAAAGCATTGATCCAGCCTAAATCCTCCAGGATGGCAGCCCGCTCACCGTAAACACGGATCTGCTCCAAGACAATCCCCAGAATAATCATCCCACAGCATAAAAAACCTCCGCACAATAATGAGATCATCACGATGCCAGCGATGCCCGCGGTCTCCGAGATATCCATCGCGCCCACCGCAGCAGCGATGCCCAAACCAAGCAGGATAATCCCAGCGAATATCAGGATGATCATGGGGATTGCCGCCAAAATGCCCAATCCAAAAAGCGTCCAGAATTTTTTGCGGCCCGCCACCCACGCCGTTCGGAACGTGGTCGACCCTTCGTCTTCCACCTGCTGCACCCCCGCGATCAACCCGCCGCGGGCGATGACCGACACCACCCACAGGGCGATGAAGATGATGAACAGCACACAGACGACGGCAATGATGATACCGATGATCCCACTGACAGCCGGAAGGAAATCCCCAGGAGGTATTCCCTGAGTCCATTTATCGATGTTGAAATCCCCTCCGTTACCTGTATAGGCGTTGGAACCACCTCCCCCACCACCGCCGCTCCCCAAGCTCGCCAAGAAGCCCAGAATCCACAAAACTTTCCAGCGCCACGTGATCTCCCAGGCGCGCCCAAGAACTTTTCCGTAATCCATTTTTTGCCTCCTCAAAACTCGTGTTCCTGTCTTAGACAGGTTAATAGGTAGACCACCATAACACTGTGGACTGATTAACCCATATTATGCCTCAATTTTCACAACCCGCCCTCAGATTTACTAAGTGAAAAACTGGTTATTAATCTGTCAACATAATTTTTACCCCCTGGCAACTTCCCCTCAGCGGTTACTTGACACTTGCTATCTTCCATTTGCTACTTGCCATTTGCTACTTGCTATTTCTAACTTGCAACTGAGCACTGCTCCCCGAATACTCTCCCCCCATGCTCCTTAACAAAAAAACCAGGCAGCGATATTAAACGCTGCCCGGTCTGTGTTTAAGGGTTAAGCTTCAAACAGTTGTTCTATATACAGACAACTTCTTGCGCCTGAGGACCCTTCTCGCCGTCAGTGACGATAAATTCCACCCGCTGGCCTTCATCCAGTGTGCGGAAACCATCGCTCTGAATGGCGCTGAAATGGACAAATACATCTTCGCCGGATTCGCGCTCGATAAAACCGTAGCCCTTTCCGCCGTTGAACCATTTCACAGTGCCTTGTTCTTTTTCAGACATGATTTGGAACTCCTTTATAAGATTTGTTGCTTGGTCACACATGTGTTCCAAATCAAAAGATGGGTCTTTCTTTCTAGAACTTCGGTTATCAAGCGCTATATTCTAGCATGAATCCCTCGAGTCTGTCAACCTGCATAGTGTAATAGTTTTATTAATACCCTGTCTCCGCGGACTCTGTACGCTCTGTGGTTAAACCCTCCTTCAATTTCTAACCTGTAATTTCTCTTATAATCCCCGCGTGGCTTCACCGCGCAGCAGCTCGTCATCACACATCCAACCAGAATCAGGCGGCTGTCCGGCGGAGGAATACACCCTGATCTCCACAAAGGGTCTGAATAAGGTGGGCTCATAATAACGCTGGATGAAGACATACCCCAACCGGTAGTAGTCGGATCCACCCTGGTAGCACCACACCTGACCTCGCCCGGTGAGCGGACCAAGAATAAAGGGCATATATCCCGGTGTGAGATCAGACAGGCTGGCAGGATACGCGCCAGTTTCCTGATGGTAGAGCTCGATAGCTCCCTCGATGCGCTCTGCACGTGCCCCAGTTACAGCTTGCGGTTCGAACGAGGAACCAGCCGCGTAGGAAACCACGATCAACACCGGCACCAGGATGGCAAAGGCGAGTCCGACCCGGCGGCTGCGTCCCACCAGCAGGGCTGTCAGGACCATGCCGAGGATGACAGCGAAAGCTACTTGACCGAAGGGCATATGGTCCTCTGCCGCGTGGGCAGTCGCTTTTACCATCACTCCATGGCGCACGACAGTCGCTGCCAATCCCAGCAGCAGCAAAACTGACAGCGAGAGGTAAATGATACGCCGGGTTTTATCAACCGGGCGCTTTTCGCCCAGCGCGCGGTAGATTAATATAACCGCCAGAAGTAAGGCTAAAACCACGCTCAGTATCTCGGTTAGACTCCTCAAAATATTCAGCCATTCAGGTACGCCGTACAAACGCCCTCCCAGCAGCCCAACAGCCTGGGAGATCTGCAATGCCAGCACCAGCAGGCTCGCAACCAGCAAACCACCCAGACCCAAACGCCCACCAATAACCCAGGCACCTGCCAGGAATAGGGGCGGCACCAGGATAGCCAGAATGTAAGTGGGTTCTCCCAGGGCAGTCAGGGCGATCAGAACCACCAGCACGATCAGCAAGATTGACAGCAGGACTTTCTCAACCCGCCACAGGCTGTACACCGCCCGCCACTGCACAACTAACAGCGCCAGCACGCCTTCCAACGCCGGCCACATCAGGATGGCGAGAAAGCCGACACCACCATAGCGTACCCGACCAGTCAGGACAACCATAGGTATGAGGATTATTATCGCCGCGATCAGCAAAAACAGTATCCAACGGCGGTTTTGCTGTACGCCACCCGCCCAGGGTATCAGCCACAGACCAGCCCACAACACGAGCATAGCCGGCAGGATGATCAAGAGCATGAAAAAGACAAATGGCATGGCGCGCCTCCTTGATTTGTTCTGAACTGCGAATTAAGAATCGCCAACAACCCAGTGGATCGCCTTTGCCCTGGCAAGAAGCGTCCCTTGTGGATCACGTACTTCTGCGCTGAAAGTAAGCTGCGAATCCTGGCGACCAACTAGTCTACCTTTTACGGTGATGTACTCGAGATCGGGCGTCACGGGGCGGCTGTATTTCATCTCCAATCGACGGGTAACGTTGGGAGGCGCTACCACCATACTGAGAGGTCCGAGCGTGTTGTCAACAGCTGCAGCCACCATACCACCTTGCATATATCCATATGGATTCAGATACTTATCAAGAACCGGAAAACGAGTTATAAGCGTGCCGCTGTCCAATTCGAATTCCATAACCTCACCTTGCATAATAACAAAAACCGGTGGCGGGATAAGGTAATCATCAAATCTATCACCAAGCCTATTTTTCACTAAATCTATGATCGACGCTGGTAACACGTAGATATCCTCCTGGCTGTCTAAAAAGCACCGTAACGGTCCACGAGGTGCCGGGCACCTTTTAGGACAACCACAAGTGAGTGTACTTTAGTCCGTTGCCTGTGTGTAGCAGTACGACGGTTTCATCCTTATCGATCCAACCTTGATTGCGCAGGTGTTGGAAAGCCGCCAGCGGAGCAGCGGCTTCGGGGCAGACAAACATCCCTTGCGTACGACCGATCATCCCGGCAGCCGTCATAATCTCCTCATCACCCACCGCTATGGCAGATCCATTGCTCTCGTATAAGACCCGTAAGATCAGAAAGTCGCCCACGGCGGCCGGAACACGCAGCCCATCGGCAATTGTCGTAGCTTTTTGCCAGGTCTCCGCAAATTCTTTTCCCTCCATATAAGCTTTAACTATAGGTGCACACCCCGTTGACTGGACTGCTACCATACGCGGGCGCTTCGTCCCGACCCAGCCCAACATCTCCATTTCGTCAAAAGCCTTCCACATACCGATTAAACCGGTGCCCCCACCGGTGGGATAAATTATGACATCGGGCAAAATCCAGTCCATTTGCTCAGCGATTTCATAGCCCATTGTCTTCTTGCCCTCCAAGCGGTAGGGTTCTTTGAGAGTGGATACGTCAAAGCGATTGAATTGCTGCGCTTCTTCGGCTGCGATCCTGCCTGCGTCGGTGATTAGCCCGTCCACAAGTGTCACTTCAGCGCCCAGGGCACGGCACTCAGCCACAAAGGGCTGGGGGACATCGCGCGGCAAAAACACGCAGGCGGGTATCCCTGCCAGGGCAGCGTATGCGCTCAAAGCTCCTGCTGCATTGCCTGCTGAAGGTATTGAGAGCGCCGCTGCGCCCAGTTCTTTGGCGCGCGAGACCGCCACCCCCAATCCTCGCGCTTTGAACGAGCCTGTAGGGTTCAAACCTTCGTCCTTGATAAACAGATTATCAAATCCTACAGCCTGACCCAGCCGATCAGCCTTGATAAGAGGCGTGAAGCCCTCTCCAAGACAGAGTACATGACTGGGATCACGGAGGGGCAGCAATTCGCGATAGCGCCAGAGGTTTGGTTCGCGCCCGACGATCCCT
>JAUWPO010000001.1 GCA_030611505.1 Chloroflexota bacterium | reverse complement strand
AGACAAAGTGCGCTGGGGGGGAATCGAACCCCCACGCCTTTCGGCACATGGCCCTCAACCATGCCTGTCTGCCAGTTCCAGCACCAGCGCAGAAGCACAGGTATTATAATCAGCTCTGTACTCGTGTCAAGCAAATCGACTTTACACAAAGAGGAAAATATGCGAATTGCCTTAGACGCCATGGGCAGTGATAATTGCCCTGAGCCTGAAATTCGAGGAGCCGTAGAAGCGGCGAATCTTTTTGGCGATGAAATTACACTAATCGGTCCGGAAGATATATTGAGACCACGACTTCAAGAACTCTCGGGAGATGGCGTACCAGTTTACATCATCCACACAACTGACACGATTATAATGGAAGATAAAGGTCGGAAGTTAGCCCGCAAGGCAAAGCGGAATCCCATGACTACAATGGCGGTAGGAATGGACATGTTGAAAGATGGGGAAGTCGATGCTTTCGTTACAGCCGGCAATACTGGTGGGGCACTTGCGACTGCATATTTCCGGTTGGGTACAATTCCTGGGGTTAAAAGACCGGCGCTTACTGGTCTTTTCCCGGTTAAAGGGGGCTACTGTGCTGTTCTTGACATCGGCGCAAATCCTGACTGCAAACCTGAATTTCTGCTCCAATTCGCAGTAATGGGTTCGGTATACGTCAACAATGTATTAAACATCCCACAGCCTCGCGTTGGATTAATCTCCAATGGCGAAGAAGCAGGTAAGGGAAACGAATTGGTCAGAGACACATATTCCTTGTTGAAATCCAGCGGTTTAAACTTTATTGGAAATCTTGAGGGGAAAGAACTCTTTGGAGGAGGTGCAGATGTTGCCGTCACAGACGGGTTTACCGGCAACGTACTGCTCAAGTCCAGTGAAGCCGTCGCTCAATTGATCACCGGAACTTTGCGCCAGGAATTGAACAGGAGTATCCGCACTAAACTCGGCGCACTGCTGGCGAAACCAGCATTCACTAGCATTAAAAAACTACTTGATCCAGGCGAAATCGGTGCAGTTCCACTTCTAGGAATTGACGGATTGGTGTTCATCGGTCATGGAAGATCTGACTCATATGCGATTGTCAGTGCAATTCGATCAGCTCGCCAAGCAGTCGAATCGAATCTGTTAGATGCACTTAGCACCGCTGTTCAAGAACGATTAGAAAATCTCCAGTCGAGGATACAGGACGACTAAGATCCAAGATCAGCTTAGAATTGTCACCATTGGACAGTGGGCAGTATCTGCTTTGGATTTATCAGTTGAACCATCATAGTAGGGTTTTGGGTTTTCCGAGAGCGCTGCTGCTGGAAGAAACAGACAAAACGCATGTCTAGTCATTAATAAAATCTAGGATCATTCTTCGCCTGTCCAATAATTTGAAGACGTAGAAATCCATTCTTTGAGGAGAAAAAACCAAATGAACATTATCCGTAATGATGCCATAATCAGGCGCAATGCTCGTATAGCTCAAGTCACTATGCTGGGTGGTCTCTTAGTTTTAGCTGGAGGTATGTTCATTTCTTTTCGCTACCCAGATTATTTTGTTTACTCTCTAATCGCCTTGGTGCTCGGGTTCATGCTCTCACAAGTTGGTATTTATTTCAGCAACCGCTGGTCACGTCGCCCTCGACCGGATGAGATTTTGGATCTTTCATTGAAAGGTCTCGACGATAAATACTCGCTTTACCATTTTGAGACGCCAGTATCGCACTTGCTTCTCGGTCCATGTGGTCTTTGGATTTTAAGTCCGCATAACCAGCGAGGAACAATATCTTATTCAAAGGGTCGCTGGCGTCAGAAAGGTGGCAATTTATACCTGAAAATTTTTGCACAGGAGGGTCTGGGTCGACCCGATTTGGAAACACAGAACGAGGATGAGAAATTACTCAAATACTTCCAGAAGAATTTACCGGAAGAGAATATTCCTGATATTCAAACGGCTCTTGTGTTTACAAATCCACAGGTTGAAATCAACATCGCAGAAAGTGAATCCCCACCAGCAGAGACAGTTAATGCTGCAAAGCTCAAAGATTTGGTCAGAAAATATTCCAAAGCGAAAACGCTTTCTATGGAGAAAGTTAAATATATTCGAAATACCATAGAAAACGAGTGATTCAAAAAAAACCGCCCTGACAATAAAGACATCAAGGGCGGGTTTCTATTAAAAATTTATAGCTGGATAATTGAAGCACTATCCGCTTAGGAACTCGTCCAGAGCTTCTTTGCTTATCCGGTACGCCGAGCCGATCTTTCTTGCCTGCAAGTCACCTGCATCAATTGCTGCGATAACATCTTCCTCGGAAACTCGCAGTACATTAGCCGCTTCGGATGGGGTCATCACAGGGGGAACTCCACCCGAAGGAGCGCCACCGCCTCCCTGCGGCGATTGGGCAGCAGCAGGTCCAGTCATTCCAGCCAGGGATTGACTGAGCACATTCCCGACGCCCAGACCAGCGCCAATCCCAGCAGTGAGTCCAGCACCACCACTTGGGTTCTGGGCTGCATCTCGCATCGCGTCTGCTGCCTGCAGCTGCGTATACGTTTGCATGTCCAACATGCCCATGGCACGCAGTTCCTCTGCAGATTTACTGGATGGCTTTAAGTTTGATATATAGAAGCTCTTTAACGTTAAGCCAAGAGCCAAGAAATCATCTTGTGTTTTCGCCCGCACACCAGCGCCCAACTCCTCTGTAAGACCGATTAATTCAGGGACATCATGACTGGCTGCAGTTTCTCCTAACAAATCTTGTAGTTTCGAGAGCAGCATAGACCGTAGACGGCTTTCGATTTCATTTGTTCTATACATACCCTGCGTTCCGACAATTTGAGTTACGAATTGTTGCGGGTCTTTCACCTGAAAGCTGTAAGTTCCAAAAGCCTGCAGTAATGCCACACCAAGTCCCATATTGGGATTGCGGACGATTATCGGTTGTGGAGTTCCCCATTTGCGATCGGCAAACTCTCGCATCGCAATAAAATAGACCTCCGCAGGGAAGGGAGTTTTTTCGTTGAACAGCTTACCCACCCAGTCAATTAATATCGGTATGTTGTAAGTAGTAATAGTATGACGTCCTGGTCCAAAGACATCTAAAGCATTCCCGTCGCGGAAGAACACTGCAGACTGAGATTCACGTACAATCACTTGCGAACCAATCCGAAAATTCCCTGCACCAACTTCCGGAAACCGGTGTACGATTTCATCCCGCATTTCATTCGGATATTCAACTACATCAAAAATTCTCGCCATTTTATTCTCTCCTACGGTAATTACTATTGATTAATAATTCTAAGCTAAAATAAAAGATGTTTTGTCAACTAATATCAATCCCTAAAATCACCTCTTCACGCCTATCATACACATCTATACATTGCTGTGAAACACTTGTAAGATGCCGGATAGAGGCCGATAAACCGTCACTTCCAATTGAAGCTTCCACATTATCTATCGCCCGGCTTACTTCATCAACAAGATCCAACATTTGCGCGTCGTATTGGTACAGCAGCGCCAGTTCTTCCTCATTAATTTTTACAGCATCAAACAACCCCGAATATCCTCGGGTTGCACGCCTCACTCGATCAGAAAATGTGCGCAGCTTGATCGCTGATGCTTCAAGATCGTCTACGTATCCAATTTCACCTTCACTTATTAGATCACGCTGCAAGGATGATATGCGCTGATATTGCTGGTCAAATCGATCCGCAATGGTCTCCCTCAGCAACTTATCAGAGTCGCGCCTCTTTTGACGCTCTATGTAGCCACCAAAACCGGGAATCTTACTGGCAATCTTCTTAAAGGGATCCAAGTCCGAATCTACTTTATCATATATCTGATCACTCATCACAATCTCCTATTGTTATTGGATATCGGGAATTATAAATAATTGATTATAGCATTTATTTTCCACAATTGTAACATCACTGAGATGAATTCACTCCAGAAAATCTGCGGAGTTTTTCTCGTTCGTACTTCTCAAAAATAAATATAGAGCGATCTATGGCGACGTTTCCAAGGAGAAGTGCATAATGCGGTTATTTCCAGCATCACTTACCCACACATCGCCGTTCAAATCTACACCAATCCCCACCGGTATTCCAAAACTATCCAACTCTGTTCCAAAATCTCCCCAAAATTGAACAAAATCTCCTTCCTGGGTAAATTGCAATACTCTATACCCCTCGGGATCTGTTGTGAATACCATCCCTTCTTCGTTCACATCGATATACGGTTTATTATCTAGAGATTGACCAAACCAAGCTACCACCTCCCACTCAGTTTCAGGTATATATGTAGAATCTTCAAAGCGAGAGAACACTTGAATTCTTCGGTTCCAGGTATCAACGACATAAACGTTGCCCGTTTTATCAACCGCAATTCCAACAGGTTCATCAAATTGACCGGGTGCCATTCCCGCTCCACCAAATTGAGTTATGTGATTTCCATCTAAATCGAATACTACGACACGCTTATTTCCAGTGTCCGTCACAAAGACATTTCCTTCTTGATCGACAGCCACATCTCTTGGTCCCCAAAGAGCATTCGGTCCTTCCGCCTGTCCGAAATATCCCCACATTTTCAGAAATTTTCCTTCAGATGAAAATTTCTGAATACGGTGATTCCAGGTATCAGCGACAAAAACAGAGCCATCGGGTCCAACATCCAATCCCCAAGGTTGATTAAATGTACCGCCTGGAGCATTACCCGTAGTTGTGTCACCAAACTTTCCCCACACGTGTAGAATTTTTCCATCCGGTGTCAGGTGTTGTATACGATTGTTCTCTGTGTCCGCAACATAGATGCTGCCATCACCCGCGACTGCAACCCCGCGAGGCCGCTGAAATTGACTTGCTTGATCTCCTTGGCTGCCGAAGGTACGATTGGCTGTAAGCTTGACCTCTTTTCCTTCATAAGGATCAGCCTGAATTGGTTCCAGCGAAGGAGTCGCCCCATAATTCCACAACTGGTTGACGACATCCTTGCGTATGTACAGACGCATACTTGCAGACGGAGACCAATTGGTCAAGTCCATATCTTTATTGGTAACTTCTCCATATAATGAGTAATCTCTATTGAACCATATTTGGAAAAGCGCTGCGCGCATACTGGGGTCGCGCAAAGCGTTGATGATCCTATCCCAGGTGAGATTAAAATAATCTTGGTTTGGCCACCACAAACGTATGTAATCGAATCGGTTATACGCCTGACCGACTACGGGTTCTATTTTTCCATAGTTGGCATCGCCGACCAGGATAACCGGGACTTCACGTAAGCTTCGAGTTGGGTCAGCACCGTAATATCTGGCGTTGTTATAGTTGCGTAAATACCACCAATAAGGGTATGAAGTCTCGTTATCGTAGGCTACTGAAAGCGCAAGTCCATCCGTGGTCCTTTGGGAGATCTCTTCGATCTGTTCAAGCGCAACTTTAACACCGCCTGCTGAATGTGCGTATACTAATAGTTCATTCGCATTATCATAATTAATATAAGTCGCCTGGATCGCTGTCCTGGCTGTTAGGATTCCTAAGAAAGTGAATGAAATTAAAGCCACTACAAGGACAATTTGAGTGAACGACCACGATTTAAGTAAATAGATCAAACCGATACCACTTGCTATCGAAGTAAGAAAGCTGACCATAAATGTACTCGTAGCACTTAACTGCTCCAGCTCCTTTCCTTGAAAAGGTGGATTGGTCCCCAATAAGGAACCCAGTGCTGCCAGGAAGCTGAATAGGAAAATCACCAATATAGCGATCACCAGCCAACCTTTAGACTTTCGAAAACCGTTCCAATCTATAGCCTCGATCAAACGCCCGAAAAACCAGCCTGCGCACAAAATCAGCGGCCAAGCTATATGGACGGTCAGCCAGGGCATTTTTTCCCCAGCGAACGTATAGGCGACTAAACTAGTTAAAGCCCAGAAAATTAGAAACGCAAAAACAGAGGCTTTTTTTGTATTGTTATCTTGCGAAATGGAGATTTTTTTATTGTTTTCCTCTTCAAGAGCAGCGTCTTCTTGCTTTGTTGGCAAAACCAACCTTTTTAATACCAACATCCCAATTAGAAGAACGGTTCCCAATGCAGGCAGGTATTCGTAAATGGGTATCTGTACCAGCCAATAATAGTACAAAGGCTGACTGCCTCGATTAACACCTTGCTGCTCCAACCAGTAACCGAGTGAACCAACCATACCCGTAAAGAACCCCGCCCCGTTAGTGAACACAGTAGTATATAAAACTGTGAATATCCCATAAAAGATTGCGGCGTTAATAAGCCATCGACGCGAATTCCACCATAATCCAATCAATACCGATACTACAACGAACGGTATAAAGAAGAAAGCCATGTGCAATATATCAACGGTTGCGAATGCTTGAACTTCAGAGGCATTCGTTGGAATATTCCACCCCATTAAACGCGCCGGAAAGGCGCTCAATTGAGGGAGAACCAGGGTGCCCAATAAAATCAGCATATCAAAAGATCGCTCTTTTTTAATATTGCTGATGGTGTATCCACGTATCAAAAATAACATGGATAATATCATCGATAATCCACCCAGTATTGCCAACGTGATTGGTAAAGTGAGAGATACGTTTGGTTCAAGCTGTTCTATTTCCTGGGTAGGCGCAGCAGGCGAAACTACTTCCGTTGCATTCAGGTTAAGACCTTCACCATTAAGTAATAAAGCTCCAGCAACAAATATAAAAAGCATACCTAAAGTTAGTGTAACGAGGAATAAATTCCTGCTCTTTGAGTCCTTCCAGGGTTTCCGATAAATCTGATATACAAAATAAAACAGCAAGAATATCAACGCCTGGGCAGTGTAAATGAAGGATGTTTCCTTTGCGGTAAAATGTAAAGCTGTTACGGCAGTAAGCCAGTACAAATAACGAGCCTTTCCAGATTCCAAATATCGAAGTATTGCCCATATTGTGACGACGCCCAAAAAGGCAACATACGCCTCGTTGCGCACATATCGCCCATAATAAAGCATGTAGGGTGAGATCAACATCAGAACCGCGGCGACCAGAGCTCCGATACGACCCAGATAACGACGATAATTCCACATGAATGCGACAGTCGCAATGCTGAATAGAGCTGCAGGTATTCTGGCTGTAAAGTCTCCATCCCCAAACACAAAGTATGAGAGAGCCAGCATATGAAATTGCAACGGGCCATGCATCAATGGATCATGAGCGAAACCCTGTCCACGAAATAGCCGCCAAGAATAATACACATGAGAATTTTCATCATGGCTCATAACTCGAGCCTCAAGGTTATAAAAGCGACTTACAACAGCCAGAATCAATATTAAAACGAACAAGAGAATTTCTACTGATATTACGGACTTATCGAGTAAAGAACGATCCAACCAGGAGGTTTTATTCTCTAAAGTGTTCTGCATTGGCATTCCTAATTCCAGCCTCTCTCTTCAACGCATATACCTCACCTTTGTCTAAATAACGCCACTCCCGTTTCATCAAACTACCCAACTTCAGACTACCTATACGAATGCGAATAATCTTCTCGACCGGCAAACCGATAATTGCTCCTACCCTTCGAATCTGGCGCTTATGACCCTCCCGCATAATCACTCTCAGCCAAACAGCACTACCAGCATTCGATTCAACTCGAACTTTAGCAGGTTTGGTTCGATATCCATCTTCAAGCACCACACCCCGCCGCCATAATCCCAGTTGTTCCTTATCCGGTCGCCGTACAACGAGCACCCGGTATTCCTTCTCATGCCCGTAACGTGGGTGTGTCAAGAAATTTGTTAACTCACCATCATTTGTTAACAGAATCAATCCCTCACTATCAACATCCAGTCTCCCTACAGGATAAAAACGATCTGGCAGATCGACAAGATCACGTACATTTGGTCTTGGATCATTGGATTTTACCGTTGATAAGACTCCTCGCGGCTTATTTAAAGCGATATAGATGAAGTTATTCTTAATCTTCAATGTTTTGCCGTCAATCACAATTAGATCTCGTTCCGGGTTGATCTTATCTCCAAGCTTGGAAGTTTTATTGTTAACCTGCACACGTCCTGCATCGATTATCACCTCACAGGCTCGACGAGATCCGATTCCCGCCCTAGCGAGCACTTTCTGCAATCTTTCGTCTGGCATTATCTTGTATCACATCCGATCATTAGAGTCGGGGAAAAGACCTTCATCTGAGTCCCCCAAATCTATTGGTGGAAGTTCATCAACAGCATTGATTCCAAAATGTTGCAGCAGTTCTGGGGTAGTCGAATATATGATTGGTCGTCCAGGCGAAACAGAGCGACCTTCCTCTTGAATCAGCCCCTTTCTCAAAAGGTTTTTAACGACACCATCGCTGTTGACACCACGAATAGCTTCTAATTGAGGGCGAGTAACCGGCTGAAGGTATAGAACAATTGACAAAGTTTCAATTGCAGCGTGGCTCAACCGACCACTCTGCTCAATCCCTAAGAACCGTTCTATGAAAGATGCTGCTTGGGGAGTTGTTGTCAACTGGAAGCGCCCGCGATGGCGTTGTAAACGCAGACCACTATCTGAATTATTTGAATATTCTGATTGCAGATCTTTCAACCCATTTTCAACCTCAGCACGTGGTAAATCTAGTGCTTCAGCTAATTGAGCTATAGATACGGGCATTGAAGCGACAAATAACAAAGCCTCCAAGCTTGCTTGAACTGTCAGATCAACCTCTACCAAAGAAGAGTCATTCATGCTATGATAAAATTCTCCACTAATTTATTCAAAACTGGAGACTAAAAATAAAATGGAGCTCAAAATGAGATTTGGTGAACAAAGGAAAATCCTACTTTTAATTATTGCAGTCCCGATGGTCATAAGTTTAGCTTGTAATTTCCCTGGGGTTAATCAACCAGCCCCAGAAGAAGTTGGGGCGATACCAGTGACTACCGAATCTGTTCAAAACCTTGATGATAATATCCAATCCGTAATTGAAGACATTCAAAATGGAGGACCTTTCCAATTAATTGTAACTGAATCACAATTGACATCTTATGCAAATTATGAACTTCAATCATACCAGGAATATCAAATCCAAAACGTTCAAATCTATTTGCGTGATGGTCGAGTAAGAATCACGGGAGATGTAGAACAAAACAACATTAATTTACCTTTAACGATCTTACTAAAATTATATGTTGATGGCAGTGGAAAACCAGAATCCGAAATTGTTTCGGCCTCTATTGGACCTTTCCAACTACCGGAGAGTTTTCTTGACCAGTTAACCTCAATGATGGATTCGATACTAGTAACCCAAATTCTCCCTGCCAATCAGAATGTAGTGATTGAACAAATCACAATAAATAATGGTCAAATGATTATTAGCGGATACACAAGATAATACCGCAATCCAGAAGAAACATTTAATATATTGCAAATCCGGGTTGAGATTATACCATTCACACATCATCTCAAATCAGGTTTAAATGCAGTTAGTCGAATTTAATAAAGGGATTTTTTTATGAGAGTACTTATCACCGGAGCTGCCGGATTTCTCGGTTCTCACCTGTGTGATCGACTTTTGAGAGAAGGTCACCAGGTTGTTGGAATGGATAATTTCATAACGGGAAATTCTGAAAACTTGGCTCATCTAGCAGGTAACCAAAATTTTCTGTTTATCCGGCACGATGTATCCAACTTTATCTTCGTTCCAGGTAGTGTGGACGCTGTATTACACTTCGCTTCCCCGGCAAGTCCCAACGAAAGCTCTCCCCTGGGTTATATCAATCTCCCAATCCAGACGATGAAAGCCGGTGCATTGGGTACTCACAACACACTTGGAATTGCAAGGGCGAACGACGCTCGTTTCTTATTAGCTTCAACCAGCGAAATCTACGGTGATCCGCTTGAACATCCCCAGACCGAATCTTATTGGGGACATGTCGACCCAATTGGAAAACGGTCGGTTTACGATGAGGCTAAGCGATTCGCCGAAGCATTAACTATGGCTTATCACCGCTTTCACGGTTTGGACACCCGCATTGCCCGCATATTTAATACATATGGTCCTCGAATGCATATTGATGATGGGCGTGTTGTACCGAATTTTATACAACAAGCCCTTCGCCTGGAACCACTTACTGTATACGGGGACGGTGTCCAAACACGTAGTTTCTGTTATGTAGATGACATGGTCGATGGCATTTATCGCTTGCTAATCTCCGAGGAGCATGAACCCATCAATATAGGTAATCCAATAGAAACGAGCATCCATGATCTAGCTTTAATTATCAACAGCCTTACAAATAATTCGGCAGGCATCGTGAGCTTCGAAAGGAAGAGGGGTCCAAGCGACCCTCAACGCAGGAGACCAGACATATCACGCGCCAGAAACAATCTTAATTGGGAACCCCATATCTCTTTGGAAGAAGGCATCCAGCGTACAACACCATATTTCCAGGGAAAATTGGGCCTGGCATGACCTCGATTATTACTAATTCACGGGAGCGTACACGCTTTTTAAAATTTTCCGTTGTGGGCGTTATTGGGGCGATCGTTGATTTTGGTGTGATGAATTTGCTGGTTGCCTTCTTCGGAGTATCTCTCGTAATTGCTGGTACGATCTCATTTATTGCTGCTATTTTCAGTAATTTTATGTGGAATCGATATTGGACCTACCCAGATTCACGTTCTAAACCAATCATAAGGCAGCTTCTAGAATTCACGGTTGTGAGCGTTATCGGAATGGCTATCCGCATTCCCACACTTGCATTATTAGAACCCGTTCTAAACAGTGCCTTTTCTCATCTACCTTATGGAATCCCGTACTCCAGCGTTAAGTTATTAAGCTATAACGTCACGCTGGCAATTGCCGTGATAATTGTAATGTTCTGGAATTTCTTTATTAACCGCTATTGGACATACGGCGATGTAGAGTGATCGATATGAACCATAAACAAAATGAATCCGCTTGTTCTAAACAAAATATATTGTAGTTGGAGGATCTGGAATGATATCCCATCGCGAACGAATCGAGGAGTGCTTGTCTAAGGGAAATCTTGATCGTGTTCCAATAGCTTTATGGCGTCATTTTCCAGTGGATGACCAAACCCCTGGAGGATTGGCCAGCGCTACCCTTTCTTTTCAACGTAATTTTGATTTCGATATTGTAAAAGTAACACCTTCTTCTACTTTTTGCCTCAAAGAATGGGGAGTTGAGGATGAATGGAGAGGGGCAGCAGAGGGGACCCGGGAATATACAAAACGGGTGATAAATCACCCCGATGACTGGTCACGCCTGCCAATCTTGAACCCAGATGAGGGTTTCCTAGATCAGCAAATATCCTGCTTACGGCTGCTTTTCAACGAACTTGGTCCTGCGACCCCAATGATTCAAACCATATTTAATCCACTTTCTCAGGCAAAAAACCTGGTTGGCAAGGAAAATCTGCTCGTCCATATGCGCCGCTACCCGGATGCACTTCACGCCGGTTTAAAAACCATCACTGAATCCACCCGTCGTTTCATTGAAGAGATTAAACTGACAGGCATCGCCGGAATTTTTTTCGCTGTACAACATGCTCAACACGGCTTACTCGCAGAAGAGGAATACTCTACATTTGGTGTTAACTATGATTTGCAGATCCTGGAATCAGCCCAGGAAATGTGGTTGAACATGCTTCACATTCATGGAATTGAGATCATGTTTAACACATTCATTGATTACCCCGTCGCTGTGATCAATTGGCATGACCGTGAAACATATCCTGATTTGAATCAAGCTCAGGAACTTTATTCTGGTGTAATTTGCGGTGGAATACGTCGTGAGACCACGTTGGTCCTCAGTACTCCGGAGGGTGTAACCGCGGAAGCCGAGCAAGCCATTGCGGCGACTTCAGGGAAACGATTTATCCTGGGGACCGGATGTGTTGTGCCCATAACAGCACCATACGGAAATATTATCGCGGCTAGAAGTAGTGTCGAGCGAAGTCGGTTCTGAACAATATAAATTAAACCAATCAAAAGCTAGTCGTATTATTAAATATTAGAAATAAGACATCATGGGCGGTTTACGAGTCATTGCAGGTAAGGCAAAAGGGCACAATCTGCGTTCTGTACCAGGCGATTCAACACGCCCAATAACTGATCGCACGAAAGAATCACTGTTCAACATTATTGGAGCGGATATTATTGATTCAACTTTGTTAGATTTATTTGCCGGCACCGGAAGTGTCGGGATTGAAGCCCTCAGTCGTGGGGCAAAGCTTGTACTCTTTGTCGACAAGAGCCAACGCGCAATTAATACAGTCAAAATAAATTTACACGATACAGGTCTTGATAAAAACGTAAAAATCCTGAAACATGATGCTTTCAAGCTGCTTGAACAAGCTACTTCTCAGGCGTTTGATTATATTTATATCGCCCCTCCTCAATATAAAGATCTATGGAGGCGTTCCTTATTTCTACTGGATTCTAATCCAAAATGGCTCTCATGCGACGCTTGGGTTATCGCCCAAATCCATCCTGTAGAATATCAAAGTATTGAATTAGAACGACTTGTCGAATTTGATCAGAGGAAATACGGCAGCACACTACTTTTATTCTATAAAATGCAAGCAGCTGCATAGTTATTTTGCTTATTTTAAAAGACTAAAAAGGAGAATCCGGATCTCAATGAATGCACAGCAATACATAGAGCTAGAAGATCAACACGGAGCAAATATATATAATCCATTGGACGTGGTGATTTCACATGGTGAAGGCGTTTGGGTCTACGATATCCAAGGAAACCGCTTTCTGGACTGCTTAAGTGCTTATTCAGCACTTAACCAAGGTCATGTACACCCACAGATCTTAGATGCCATGTGTAATCAAGCTTCAAAACTCACATTAACATCACGGGCGTTTCGCAATGACCAACTGCCACTTCTTTACAAAGAGCTCTCCGAATTGACCGGTTACGAAATGTCACTACCTATGAACAGCGGAGCCGAGGCGGTAGAGACAGCGATCAAGCTTGCTCGTAAATGGGCTTACCAAGTAAAAGGTGTCCCGCGCTACCAGGCGGAGATTATCACATGTCAAAATAATTTCCACGGTAGAACTTTATCGGTTATTTCCTTTTCAACCGAGAAGTTGTATAAAGAGGATTTCGGTCCTTTCACACCCGGTTTTGTAGAAGTTCCATTTGGTGACGCGCAAGTTCTTGAAAATGCCATCACACAAAACACCGCAGCTATCCTCGTTGAACCAATTCAAGGAGAGGCTGGGGTTATAGTGCCTCCCAATGGTTATCTGCAAAGGCTGCGAGAAATCTCCGATGAAAATAATATCCTTCTCATCGCAGACGAAATCCAAACCGGATTAGGGCGGACAGGAAAAATGTTCGCGTGCGATCATGAGAATATACGTCCCGATGTATTAATAATTGGAAAAGCGTTTTCTGGGGGTTTCTATCCCATATCTGCGGTATTAGCCGATCGTAATTTATTAGGTCTTTTTAATCCTGGTGAACACGGTTCTACATTCGGGGGTAATCCTTTAGGGGCAGCAATCGCACGTGCTGCCTTACGAGTGATCCAAGATGAAAATCTGGTGCAAAACGCTGCCGGGATGGGAGAATACTTTAACGAACAATTAGCCGAGATTCCAAGCCGGCATGTTAAGGAAGTCCGCGGCAAAGGATTATTGATTGGCGTTGAATTGAAAACAAAAGCCGGAGGGGCACGTCGATTTTGTGAAGAATTACAGGCCAAATTTATTCTAGCAAAAGAAACTCATGAAAATGTAATTCGTTTCGCCCCTCCATTAATAATTGACCGGGAGACGATTGATTGGGCGCTTTTAAGAATCCGTGAAGTGCTCACAATGGAGTGAGTGTGGGATGATCGCAGGAAGTGAAACCAATTCAATAAATGTGTACTTATCACCAACACTAAACACTTACTCAAAAGGAATTATTTTATGACCCCGACAAATGTACCTCCATCATTTCACTTATTGGCAAAACCTACCGGTGCGGTTTGCAACCTTAATTGTACGTACTGTTTTTTCTTGACTAAGGAGAAACTTTATCCCGGCAGCCGCTTCCGAATGACGGATGAATTATTAGAGGAATATATCCGCCAATACATAGATGCTCAACAAATCCCAGAGGTAACAATTGCCTGGCAAGGCGGTGAACCCACATTGATGGGGGTTGATTTCTTTAAAAAGTCGATCGAATACCAACAGATATACAAGAAACCCCATATGACCTTTCAGAACACAATGCAAACAAATGGGGTGCTTCTGGATGATGAATGGTGCCAATTTTTTAAAGAGAATAATTTCTTGATAGGTATCAGCATCGATGGTCCGAAAGAACTGCATGATGCCTACCGGGTGGATAAAGGAGGCAAGGGCTCATTTGATCGTGTGATGCGTGGGCTGCATTACTTACAGAAGCACTATGTGGACTTTAACATACTGACAACTGTCCACGCTGCTAATGGTGATTACCCCCTTGAAGTGTATCGCTTCTTCCGCGACGAGATTGGCGCTAAATTCTTTCAATTTATTCCAATCGTTGAAAGAGAAAATGAAACCGGATACCAGGAAGGTAATACTGTCACTGATAGGACAGTAAAAGCCAAACAATATGGCAACTTTCTTAACGCAATATTTGACGAATGGGTATACCACGATGTTGGAGATGTATTCGTCCAGATACATGATGTTTCATTAGGTGCATGGCTGGGTAGACCACCAAGCTTATGCATCTTCTCCCCTGCCTGCGGTAACTCTATGGCGATGGAACATAACGGCGATATGTACTCGTGTGACCATTTCGTCGAACCAAGATATTTTCTTGGTAATATCAGAGAAGAACCAATGATTAATCTTGTCGGTTCTGAAAAACAGCGCAAATTTGGTCAGGAAAAGCAAGATTCATTGCCCAATTATTGTCTGGAATGTGAAGTCCGTTTTGCCTGTAACGGCGGTTGTCCTAAAAACCGGTTTATCGAAACACCAGATGGCGAACACGGCTTGAATTATCTCTGCGAGGGCTATAAGACCTTCTTCAACCATATCGATCGTCCTATGCGAATTATGGCAGCTTTGCTGCGCCAGAACCGAGAAGCGGGTGATATTATGCAAATACTAGCAGCAGAAAAATTCTTGGATAGAGAATAAATGCCTACCAACACCAATAATCACAACAAGCCACGGTCTTTAAGCAAGCTGGATATTTCTCAAATTACGGAATATCTTTACGTTGCCGCTTCACCAAACGCTGAGTATGCAGGCGCATTATCCAATCTAAATGTGCGCTTAGTGATAAATATGAAATTCTTCACGCCAGCGAAAGTTTATCAGGAACCACCTTTCCGCATGCTCACCCTGCGTACCTTCGATTTTATTTTTATTCCAATTCCAATTCACAAGCTGGAAAAAGGGGTAGAGGCTGCCTTACCAGCTATCCAGAATGGTGAAAGTGTGCTCATATATTGTCGCCAAGGTCGACACCGCAGTGTGGCAATGGCTTCAACTATACTAATTGCTAAGGGATATTCAGCCGACGATTCCATGCGATTAGTCAGTAGTAAAAGAGAAGTTGCTGACCCATATGCTTGGCATATTCAGCGCCAGATCAGGAAGTTTGAGAAAAAATGGAATAACCACAAGAATTCTGTCTGATCGTTTTTTCAATCCTCTACTTGATCCGGATGAGTAACTAATTCATTCAAAAAAGAACCACAACGAGCACTCTCGCCCAACTGATAAACCTGGACGAGGTTTTTTTGAGGAGTAAAATTTAGACATACTAAATTCTAATAAAAATAAAGTATACGAAGCGGGAATATGAGGTGAAGAATGAACGTCTGCATACCGAAAGAACGACGACCATTTGAGTACCGCGTCGGTCTTACACCCTCAAGCTTAAAAATGTTGACAAAAAATGGACATCAATGCTATGTGGAACATGAAGCCGGTTTAGGAGCTGGATTTAGCGATCAGGAATACCAGCAAGCAGGTGCAATAATCGCTTACTCCTCTCACGAAGTTTTCGGACGCGCCGATCTTCTATTAAAAGTTGCAAGACCCTTGTTAGAAGAAATTGATTGGCTTCAACCTGGAGCAACTATTGCTGGATTAATCCATTTTGGTTCTGCGCGCCAGGATAAAATTGATAGGTTGTGACTACGCGCAATCATGTCTGGTTTGTAGTCACTGAGTACGGAATAGCCGATTTATTCGGAATAACCATCCGACAGCGTTCAAGATCATTGATCAATATTGGTCACCCACAATTCCGAGAAGAATTACTGAAACAGGCGAATGATCTGCACTATCTCTAAACTTAATTAATCAAGGACTCGATTACAATTATCTAAATTGCAAGTAATGTTATAGCTCGTATTACGAATTAAGATTTCCACATGAACTTGGAAGTTGTAGGTATCCTCAACTCGTTTTTTAATGGCTGAGAGTAAGCGGTGTTCGGTTCATATCCCTTCATTCCAGGTAGTTATGAAGCTCAACAAGTCCCTCTGAGCCGCTATTTACCCCCGATTCCTGGAGGTATAATTGAGAACTGGCTCAAGGAACGAGTTTCGCAAGGTGCTTGGATTCTCGATCCCTTTGGAGCCTCACCCCAATTAGCAACAGAAGCTGCTCGTGCCGGTTATCGGGTACTTGTCGCAGCTTACAATCCCATTGCACGTTTCTTGTTGGAATTAGCGGCTGATCCACCGACAGAGTCAGAACTTCGAGCCGCATTAGCCGATTTGGCGATTTCTCCTAAGGGAGAGGAACGTCTTGAACCACACATTCGTTCACTTTACCTCACAGAGTGCCTCCAATGTGGAAAATCTGTATCAGCCGAGGCGTTCATTTGGAAACGCGGCGACTCAGTTCCCACGAGCCGAATCTATAACTGTCCAAATTGCATGGAATCAGGTGAGTTTCCAACCTCAGAATCGGATGCTAAGCGTGCCGCTCATTTCGGTAAAAGTAGTCTCCATCATGCGAGAGCACTTGAAAGGGTTGCTGCTTTAGACGACCCAGACAGGGTTCATGTAGAAGAAGCCTTATCGACTTATTTGCCACGAGCTGTATATGCCCTATTCACAATAATAAATAAACTGGATAATCTACCGCCAAACCGTCACCGGGCGCTCGCAGCTTTATTGCTTCCTGTATTCGATAAAGCGAACACTTTGTGGCAATACCCCACGGAACGGACTCGCCCCCGCAAATTGAATGTGCCGTCCCAATTTCGGGAAAATAATATATGGCTTGAACTGGAGAACGCAGTTTCACTCTGGTCACAAAATACTTCAGCAAAGGAACTGGAGTTTTATCCAATTCCAATAACTTCTTGGCCGGAACTTCCACCTAACAGCGGCGGTATTTGCTTATTTGATGGTCGTCTCAACGATCTGGTTATTCAAATCCTTAAAGATCCCCTCCCAATTGAGATAAAAGCTGTTTCGGGAGCCCTTCCTCGTCCTAATCAGGCTTATTGGTCGTTGTCGGCGTTATGGGCGGGTTGGTTGTGGGGGCGTGATGAAGCCGCAAAAATTAAAGGCGTCCTTCGGCGTCGCAGATACGATTGGGCTTGGCACTGTACTGCCTTACAAAAAGCATTTAGCGGATTGATTCAAATATTGGGACCTGGCATCCCAATCATGGGCATTATTGGTGAAGCCGAAGCAGGTTTTCTTTCTGCTGCCATCATTGCAGCTTGGATGGCTGGATTCAAACTTATAAATGTTTCATTGCGTGAAGAGATTGGACAAGCCCAGCTTTATTGGATACGGAGTACGGATCAAGATATTATTAAAAATAAAACAAGGCAGGAATCCGATACAGAATTATTAAACTTTTTCCATCAGGCAGCCGATAACTATCTGCGTTTTTGTTGCGAACCTGTCAGCTATCTTAGATTAGATAGTTCTGTCCTATTTTCCTTAGCGGAATCGCACACGACGGTGATACCACCAAATATTGATACACCTTCGAATACACTTGCTCGAATAAACAATAATTTCCAGGAATTGCTCTTTGAAAAGAATGGATATACTAGGTATGGTGGAAGCGAACACTCTCTGGACACCGCCAATTACTGGTTGTCACACGAAGATAGTGAAAAACTATATAAGAGCGGCAAGTTCGTCACATTATCCGACCAGGTGGAAATCAAAGTTGCCAATTACTTGCAGGAGCATCCTGGATGTTCATCTTCCGAAATAGATAAATTTGCTTGTCAAGCTTTCCCTGGTCTTCTAACACCTGAACGAGACCTGGTCCTTCAATCTATGAAATCATATGGGAAACTAGAACCACATAAAAGCGACTGTTGGATTTTACGCACCCAGGATACAACTGAAGGGCGGAATGAAGACATAACCGAGATGAAGTATCACCTTGAGCAAATCGGAATTGATTTGAAGTATGAAGTATCACGATTTGAAGCCGAACAATTAAAACTGGGGATGCCTCTATCGATTTCCATTCTGCCATCCTTGACTTGGCAGGATACTGGCGGTGAAATAAAATTCGAATTCTTTGTGATTTCAACTGCAATAATAAGTAATATAATCTTTCAGATTAATGATTTTTGTATTGGTGGATTGAATATTGATGGACTACACTTACAAAGAATTATTGTCCTCCCTGGTGGTAGAGCAGGTTTATTAGGTTACAAACTCCAACAAGATGCTCATTTAAGAAATGCCGTTGAATTTAGATGGCAATTTCTGAAATTTCGAAATTTGCGCAGGCTCTCTGAAAACAATCTTCTCACTCGGGATAATCTTCAACGTTATCTTGCCCTCGACCCATTGGCAAACACTGATCCCCAGATGACTTTTATTTAGTCAATATTAATAATCTTGGTGATATATAACAAAGGTTTAGAAATATCCGATCGGACTATATTAATAAGAAAGGACTTTATAAAATTATCTCCCAGATGGGGCGAGTACTGATCCTCCGGTTGGTGTAGGAGATTCTTCGACGGTTGGTGTAAATGTATGTTCGACGATGGGTGTGGATGTATTCGTCTGGGTTGGTGTCATACTAGGTTTTGGGGTTTTTGTAGGGGTCATCGTTGGAGTAGGAGTGAAAGTTGGGGTTTGCGTCGGAGTATTAGTGGGCGTTGGAGTGGGAGTCGGAACCTGAAGATTCAAATGTAGCAAAGTCTCAGCATAAGTATCTTCAGTGCTATATACGGTAAGTTTCAAAGTGATAACACCCTCTGGAATGTCCTCCAAATCCCAACTATAGAGCAGTTCAGGACGATTAATTCGTTCTTTACCTTTTGCCAAAGTCTTCCATTCAACTGGGTCTTCCCCCTTCCCGTATTCCAACTGTACGGAATCAAACCCCTCTGTCGCATCTGCCATCCCATAGATGCCTAACGGACTGGATGTGATCGTCTCATAATCTTCCGGAGATGTGAAGGCCAATATTGGTCGCGGATCATCCGCTTGACAATAACGATTTGGTGCAAATATAACTGGATCTTGGAAACCCATTTCTTCTGCCCAGGTCTGTCCTTCAGGATTCTTTTTTATCCATTTCTTCGCCCAAGGATCAGTTACATTCAGAGCGAATTCATTTTCAACAAAATCTGAACAGGCAGAAGATGCCCGCAGCCCGGTCCATGTATCCAACAATACTTTCTGCCAAAGGTCTTCTTCTTTTGGTAAAGGGGGTTGGTCAGCCGCAAACAACTCGCTCGTTTGTTTTGGACACCATTTCGACGGTAATGTACCTGAAATCGCGCAGATAACCTGCTCCACAATCCCACCAGGTCTTGTAAATTGGGTTGGATTACCGCCGGTAAGTTGTTGTACCGCAGATGCAGTGAATTCTGCCCAGATCGGCGCCGCGCCATTAAGTCCACTGACATTTTGCATAGGAGTGTAATCAGCATTCCCCACCCAAACCCCAACTGATATATCTGGATTATATCCAAATGTCAAACTGTCACGAAAATCATTGGTCGTGCCTGTTTTTGAAGCAGATGGGAACGGTAAATTGAGAACCGAATTTGGTCCAAATGCAGGTGTTCTGGCATGGTTATCAGAAAGTATTGACGTAATCAGGTAGGCACTCTCCGGTTTAAGCACCTGTTCACCAGTTGGCTGATTATATTCATATACTAGATTCCCTTCGTGATCCAGGATACGTGTAATTGCGACCGGTGGTATTAGTCTTCCATTGTTGGCAAGCGTTGCATAAACGTTGGTTAATTCAAGCAAATTAACTTCTCCACCACCTAAGGTTAATGAAAGACCATAATCATCTTGATTTAGGGTTGTGATACCCAATCTCTTCGCAAGAGAGATAAATCCATCGTCCCATTCGTTAGCTGGGTCATCATATATCCCCACAGATGCGAGGGTTTTGACTGCTGGCACATTATATGAGTTCGCCAAAGCTGAACGCACGGTCACAGGACCGTGAAATCGTCCATCAAAATTGACCGGTTTATATGGAGGACGACTGTCATCTGGTCGACCTGATGGTGGAAACTCCGACGGCACATCCCAAATTAATGTTGCTGGTGTCCATCCATTTTCAAACGCTGCCAGGTAAGTGATCGGTTTAATTGCCGAACCAGGTTGGCGAGGACTTATCGCCATATTCACCTGTCCAGATATCTCTTCACTAAAAAAATCCGCCGAACCTACCATAGCAAGAATTTCTCCCGTCGCCGGACTTATTGCTACCAATGCGCCATCATTTGCATTCTTATCTGAAAGAGACTTAATATGCTCCTGAACGATCTCCTCAGCCATCTTTTGTATTCCAGGATCTAGGGTTGTATATACAGTGAAACCCGCTCGATAAATTGTTTGGGCATCATATTGATCCTCAAGTAGAGAGCGCACATAATTCACCCAATGAGGAGATCGAATTTTTATGTTAGGCGACTTGAACTCAAAATTCTTGATTTCAACCGCAGCATTTGTGACATCAACTGGGTCCAGACAAATCCGTTGCGGATTATTGCTCACATAAATACACCCCTGCTCCTGACTATCTTGGTACATAAGAACAAGCACATCTTCTTGGCGAGAAAATGTGACCTCTCGGTTCGTATATACGTCATACACAGCGGGTGCTTGTGGCAATCCGGCTAAAAACGCTGCCTGGCCCAGAGTCAATTTATCTGCCGTCGTCCCAAAGTAGGTTTCTGCTGCGGCTTGAACACCATAAGCCAGGTTCCCGTAATAAATTTCATTCAAATAAAGTTCTAGGATTTCATCCTTTGAATATCTGCGTGTGATTTCAGCTGCAAGAATGGCTTCGCGTATTTTTCGTTGGTAGGATTGTTCGCTGCGCTCCTCTGGTGAAAAAAGCAAAGCTCTGGATAACTGCTGGGTGATTGTCGAAGCTCCCGAAACTGTCTCTCCACTTTGATAATTCTGCATAAAAGCCCGCACAATTGCAGATGTATCAAATCCAGGATGACTGTAAAATCCTTTATCTTCCGTGGCTACAGTCGCGGCAACGAGAAAAGGTGAAATTTTCTCTAGGGGAACATAGGTGCGTCTACCGGCGTTTGGATCCAATATTTCATAAAGAACATTACCATTACGGTCGAGAATACGCGTTGTCTCAAATTGAGATGCATGCTGTCGTATATCACTGATGTCCGGTAATGTAGATGCTATCTGGTAATACTGATAGAGCCCTATTGATGCGGCACAGAGTATCACCAGTATCAAAACGAACACACTTACAAATGACACACGCAGGAAGCAACCTAAAGCTCTCCTTCCTGTTTTTAGTTTCCTTTCTGGTTTCTTACGCTTCTTGCTAAGTACCGACGGATAAATTGGGGGTGGTATACTTACCTGCGTTGGAGTTTTACTAGTTGTCTGTAATGACTCCGTTGGTTCTGCTTTCGTTCTTACAACTTCACTCCCCTCATGCTGGTTCGAATTTGGATGTTCGCCAACACGCAGAGGAGCTGTGTCATCTAAAGTCGATCTTTTTTGCTCGTTTCTCTCCCCCTCTAGCTCTGAAAAATCTGCATTTTCCTCGATCAAAACACCTGTTGATTCAGGCACCTCCAATCCTTTAAGCTCCTCTTCAGACAAAGATTTACCATCTTCGAGATCGTTTTCAGAAAGCAGGCGTCTAAAACGCTCACCAGGAGATTCGCCTTGTTTTTGATGCGAAGTTTCGGTCATTACTTTAAAAAAATATCCGGGGTCAACTAAAAATGCTTATGCTTTTTTGAAAATTTTATTTGGTTGAGCAGCGATAAGGACGACCCAGGTACCTTTCATAACTGTATCAGATGCTTGGTTTTTTACACTTAAGTCGATTTCAACCGAACCACCACCTATACGAGGCATTGCTTTGGTCCCTTTCACATCCAATTCGACATGAATGGTATCGCCAATAAACATCGGCTTGATAAATTTCCAATTCTTAATCTCTCTGAATGCAATAACCGTGCCTTCCATCACTCCCGTCTGTGTAGCCAAACCAGAACCGATCGCCACACCCAGCAATCCATGTGCAACCCGCTGATTAAAGGGCGAAACTTTGCTATACTGCGAATCTGTGTGCATTTGGTTATAATCACCAGATAGCCCAGCAAAATTGACGATATCTGCTTCCGTAATTGTGCGACCGGCAGTAATAATCTTTTGTCCTGCTTCAAACTCCTCGAAATACATACCACGAGGTTTAGCTGGTAAAGGGCTCATTTCAAATATCCTTTTCTAATAGATTTTGCTTGGAAAATTTTACCAATTTTAGCATAAAAAAAACATCAAATACCTTTGACTGTATAGTCAACTTACTATTACAATAAAGATATGTATGAATGGAATTTGAAAACCGGTGATCCGCTCTCGTTAACCATTGCAACGGATGCACGCCTTGTGGCTCCTGATTATACAGATGATCAGATATGGGAGCTAAAAATTGGGGGAGGCGATCCACCAGCTTTGGCGTTGCAAACCACGTATGGTTTGAGAGCGCGAAATTTCCGTCTCTTCCCACGCTTTACGCTTAATGAAACAACTCTTACTGATCCAGCCACTTTTTTTCATCCTCCACAAATCAAAAAATTGTGTCCAAATTTTATATCTCTATTGTACTCACCCTTTCCAAATATAGACGTCGAAACGAAGTATTGGGTTCCCACATCCAAGGGCGTAGCCGGATGTATGAGTGTCCTAAACAATAGTAATTCCACTCAGAATATTCGCATTGAATGGGTTGCCCGACTCACTCCAACAAATGGAGAACGGATGACAGCGATGCAAATGCAAGCTGCTCCTGTCCTCTCTGGCATTACGGACGGAATCGCCCCAATTGTTTTCCTCACGGGAGGCTCAAAATCAGGAAGCGGATCATATCCATCCTTATTATTGACGATGGAAATCCAACCGGAAGAATCGCGAAATTTTAAATGGATCCAAACAGCCTTATCCAATCCAGAATCTTCATTCGCATTAGTACGCAAGATTGCCAACAAGAGATGGGATGCCGAATTCACCCGTTTGGAAATGGTCAACAACGGTCTCATTAATATTCACACCGGCAATCCAGATTGGGATGCAGCGTTGATGCTATCTCAAAAACAAGCCTTCGGGCTTATTCTTGGTTCTTCAAAGCAACTTCCTCATCATACGTTTGTTACAAGCCGGAACCCGGATCAGGGCTATTCTTTGCGAGGTGATGGCAGTGATTACGATCATCTCTGGAATGGGCAAACGCCTTTGGATGCCTACCAATTAATAAACATAATTTTACCAACCGCCCCAAATCTGGCAAAGGGTATTATCCAAAACTTTTTATCTGTTCAGGAGCAAAATGGTTTCATTGATTGGAAACCAGGTTTAGCAGGTCAGAAAAGCGGTTTGCTCGCGACTCCCATATTATCAACTCTTACCTGGCAAATCTACAAGAATACAGAAGATAAATCATTTCTGGAAGACAATTTTGACAATCTACTGAAATTCATTAGATTGTGGTTCTCCGAGGGCTATGACCAAGATTCTGATGGAATCCCAGAATGGAAACACACATTTCAAACAGGATTCGATGACCATCCGATCTATTCCTCCTGGCATGAATGGTCAAGGGGTGTTGATATCAATACATCAGAAAATCCTGGCTTATGTGCGCTTCTCTTTCGCGAATGCAAAGCGTTAATTAAAATTGCGGAATTACTCAAACAGGATGAACCAGTAGCCGAATTTCAATCACACCTTGACAATTTACACAAAGCGATCGAAATGTCATGGGATGACAATGATGCAATTTATCATGACTGGGATCGAGACACTCACTACTGCTCAAAGGGTGAATTGATTGGAAAGCGCACAGGACCAGGAATCATCATAATTAATAAAGATTTCGAAAGCCCTATCCGTGTGCATATTCTAATAAAATCCAAAGGTGAAACTTCTCGTCAACCTGTTATATATATCCATGGGACAAGTACATCAGGCAATCACCGTGTTGAACGGATACTGTCCAAGCATTTTAAATGGCATCTAGGAATTGGGAGAATGACAGGCATGAGTTTATATGCTTCCCTAGAACAACTAGAAATCCAAAACATAAATCCCAATGATCAAGTCCAAATTTTTATCGCTGGTTATAATAATTTAAATCAAACGTTATTCCTACCTCTCTGGGCAGGGATACCTGACGCAAGTAAAGCTTATTCAATTATCGAAAAAAATATAATAAATCCAGATCGATTTTGGCGTCCTTATGGAATACGAGCTTGTGCCAACCCTCCATCGACTCCATTAGCAAATGTCTGCAATAGCGTTCACGTGAGGTGGAATTTAATGATCGGTGAAGGTATATTGAATTACGGATATCGAGACATAGCTGCTGACTTATTCTCAAGGATATTAGCCGGAATCGTCATTAATCTGAAGAATGAAAGAGCATTTCGACAGTATTATCATGCCGATTCAGGGGAAGGAATAGGAGAACGCGGAGCTTTATCTGGTCTGGCTCCTTTAGGATTCTTTTTAGAAACTCTCGGAGTGCGTTTAATCTCTTCCCACAAGGTTGCTTTAGCTGGATATAATCCTTTCCCCTGGCCGGTTACGGTAAAATATCGTGGACTATCAATCCTCCGCCAAAAAGAAAAAACGATGGTCACATTCCCGGATGGACAAACGATTAATGTCAGTGATCCTGATCCCCAGATTATTTCTATGGGAATGGAATAATTTAATTTTTTGATTTAAGACAATTATCTCAATTTACCATCCTACGTAAATTTCAATCCAGGTACTTGGACTCATTATCCTGGTACTTTCCGTTGCCGCCTTGCAACGATCTTTGTGATTAATGTGGAGGACTTTAAACAACTTTAATTCTTATTATTCGTGAAATTCCTGTACCTGGTAAGTGAAGACTTGCAGCTTTTTTAAACGCCATAAATCTGTTGGAGCACCCATCTTCTGACATAAATGCTCCATGAATATTTCCTTACGCGAGATTTTGGACCAAACTTGGGGTAAAAAAGTTGCCCGCTGAGATCCATCTCTTAAGATCACACCATCAATATCCGGATGCAGTTGATTCAGAAGATCCTCGGTAGAGGAATAATCTAATTCTTGCGGTAAAGTTAATCGAGATATTTCGATCTTAACCTCAATAAGTTCTTCGGGTTTTACAGGCGGAAACCGATAATCTCGAAGGGCGGCTGCGATTGTATGTTCACGCACATCCTCAGCTAATGGTAGATAAGGTTCAAGAGTTCCAATACATCCGCGTAAAGAGCCACCTCGAGTAAGTGTAACAAAAGTAGCACCTTGTTCCTTTAATCGAGAGGGAAGCTCATCAACATCTAGTGGTTCTATTGGTTTCCCATTCACAGCTTGTTCCAAAGACTGCCTTGCTAATATCAATAACAAAGTGCATTCCTCAATTGAAAGTTCATCATCCATGTTGAAATCCCCTGGAAAGAGAAAAAACGTCTGGTCTGACACGATCAAAAAATGAAATGTCAGTTTGATTATTTATTTAATATGCAAAATTCATCATACAATTCACTCAGGCAGAAGTCAAGATCAGAGATTTATTGCTTATCATTTATTGCGCCCCCCCTGTGCAAAATACCGTCTTTGTGCTAAAATCATCGCTTAGCTATGCCCTATTGTGGCTTGCTTTTCGCTCCTGACTCGTCAACAGCGACCATCAGGGGTAATCCCAAGGAAAGGAGGCACTCCCGTGCGCCAATACGAACTGATATTCATTATCCATCCGGACCTAGACGATGATGCTTTGAATGAGGTCATTGATCGCGTCTCAAGCTGGATTTCTGATGAAGACGGTGAGATTACAAACACCGAGTTGTGGGGGAAGCGTAAGCTCGCTTACCCCATCCGCAAACAACCTGAGGGGTTTTATGTCGTCATGCAGACAAAGATGACCATGACTGCTGACTCTCAGTTGGAACGCAATTTAAGCTATCTTGAACCCGTCATGCGCTATTCAATTATCGCAATTTAGTTGAGGTATCATGTTGTTCTTGCCTCTAATGGTTCTCTGAGAGGAAATCTCAATGAGCCTAGGATTAAATAAAGTATTAATTATTGGACAACTAGGACGAAACCCCGAAATGCGCTATACACCTTCCGGTCGTCCGGTTACTACATTCAACGTTGGTGCCCATCGTAGCTGGAATACTTCTGATGGTGAAAGACGTTCAGAAATCGAATGGTTTAACGTAGTGGCGTGGAGTAATTTGGCTGAAATATGCAAACGATATCTTTCAAATGGCTGCCTGGTATTTATTGAAGGTCGACTGCATACACGCCATTGGGAAGATCAGGAAGGGAACAGACATTGTGCGACAGAAATTGTTGCCAATGAAATGATTATGTTAGATAAACTTCCCAAAAATAACTCTTTTGAAGCCAGCATCAAGATTAATTCTAATAATGAAATAGAAAACTAATGATTTTTATATAACGCTCTAATTTTAGCGCGTCTTTCAAGGAGTAATATTGTGCCTTATCAAACAAACCGGAGAAACAAGGAGAGGCCCTTAAGGCGCTTCTACGCCCGTCCACGCTTCTGTCAGTTTTGTACTGACAAAAGCATTAAGCTCGATTACAAAAATGTTGAATTACTTCAACGATTCATTACCGATGGTGCCAAGATCCGACCCAGAAGGCAAACGGGGACATGCGCAAAACACCAACGAGAACTGGCGCGCGCAATTAAACGCGCTCGCCATATCGCATTGCTGCCCTTTACAGGTGAAATTTTGCGTTAATAACTAATCCGATTAACAGCGCGGGGCATAGGACACATATCTATGCCCCGCAATTATGTATTAACTATACCTAACTATTTGAGGCAACATTATGGCAAAAAACCCAAAAATAAGAACAGCTCCTACCAAAAAACATATGGCTCGAGTAGAGCGCGAACGTCGTGAAAGAAACATAATATATATCGTCAGCGCAGTTGTAATTATTGCAGTATTGGCACTTGTTTTATTCGGAATTGTTGATCAGAATTTTCTAAAAGCACGCCGTCCAGTGGCAATAGTCAATGATGAAAAAATCACTGTCTCTGAATATCAAGGTCAAACACGCTTGGCGCGTTATAACTTAATCCAGAGCGCACAGAGGTTATACCAGCTTGCACAAATCATGGGAAATGACCCTAGCTCCCAAGCATCTGTGGCAAACCAGCTTCAATCAATAGATGGACAACTGTTTCCACAAGCAATTGGCAGGCAGATTATCGATCAATTGGTAGATGGTTTATTAATTCAACAAGAAGCTTCACGATTGGGAATCACAGTCTCCGAAGATGAGGTTAATCAGGAATTGGAAGAAGTTTTTGGATACTATCGCCTTGGCACTCCAACACCAACTGTTACACATGTATTGCCTCAAACCTCAACTCTGTCACCTCTTCAAGAATCATTAATTCCGAGCACGCCAACGTCATCCACATCCTTAATCCCGACATCCGAGATCACTACAACTGAAATCGTTGAAGATAACACACAGTCCCTTGAATCACCACCAACCCCGACAAATGTGCTCACTCCGACTCTAACTGCCACCACTGGACCGACAGCGACGCCATTCACCCAACAGGCATTCGATGAGATATATCAGGATGCAATCACCAATCTCAGTGAAGAATACAGCATATCTGAAAGTGATCTGAAGCGCGGTTTTGAATCCCACCTTTACTCAGACAAAGTCTTGGACGTTATCACAAAAGACATGCAATGCACCCAAGAACAGGTATGGGCTTTACATATTTTAATAGATGAAGAAGTGCTTGCAAAGAATATCAAAACACGACTAGATGAGGGAGAAGACTGGTCATTGATGGCGACCACGTATTCAACAGATACAAGCAATAAGGACAAAGGAGGAGATTTAGGCTGGTTTGGTCAAGGGGTCATGGTACCTGAGTTTGAACAAGCCGCTTTCAAGCTTGAGGTAGGAGAGACCAGTGCGCCAGTAAAAACAGATTTCGGTTTTCATATAATTCGAATACTGGGTCACGAGGAACGACCCTTGACAGAAGACGCTTGTCAAAGTATGCGATCGGAGAATTTCCAAGAATGGCTGGCTGAGTTGAGGGAAAATTCGAACATCATTATAAATGAATTCTGGACCGATGTAGCTCCAACAGAACCGAACTTGCCAGCAAATATTGTTCAATTTATGAACTTGAACCTGTCATATCCACCCACTCCATCTCCATAAGAAAACAGTCACTCATGATACCAGAATAATAATCGCAACACAGGTAAAAAAGCCTGTTCGAAAATAAAATTCCGAACAGGCTTTTTTTATTATTCCTTGATAACTCTTTTATTTAATTACTCTAGAGATCTCATCCAATTTCAAGCTGAGAACTTTGCTCGATGAATCGCTCCCCATTGTTACACCGTAAATAATCTGTGCTGCTTCTACAGTATTGCGGTTATGAGTCACAATTACAAATTGTGTGTTTGTGCTCATCTCCTGCAATAATTCTCGAAATCGCCGCGTATTTGCTTCATCAAGCATTGCATCGACTTCATCTAACAAGCAAAATGGCGTAGGTGAGACTTTCAACAATGCAAAGATCAGAGCTAAAGCCGTAAGACTTCGCTCTCCACCTGAAAGTAATGAAAGACCATGTGTGCGGCGACCTGGTAAGCGTGCATCAATTTCTATTCCGGTATTAGTGATATCTTCTGGATCTGATAATATCAGTCTAGCCGTGCCACCGCCAAACAAGCGGGTAAATGTATCTGAAAATTCGGCCGCAACTTCTTCAAACGTTTTACAGAACTCTTGCTTCATTAATTCATCTAATTCATGGATTACCTGTCGAACGTCAGATTCGGCCTTCTGTAGATCGCTGACTTGATTGGTAAGGAACTCATACCTCTGTTTGACTTCTTGATATTCTGATTGCGCCTCCGGATTGATCGGTCCAATCCGTCTCAATTGGGCACGAAGCCTCTTGAGGGAGTTCTCAGCCTCCGGTGGAATCATCTGGTTCTTAGGTAAATTCTCTACCATGCCTTCCAAAGGCAAGGGGTTTGGACCTGAAACCTTTTCTACATAATCAAAATGAACTAATCCGAAGTCTCCTTCTATCCGGTGCCGTAGACTCTCCAATGCCTCTTTCTGACGAGCAAGATCTATACTAGCCTGGGTAAAGCGGTGTTCTGCATCTCGTAAGGCTCTTATAATTGTATCTTCTGATTCTCGGAATGCGGACTGCTCTCTTTCGAGAGTTTCAAGTTCCAGTTCTGCTGGTTCTATCTCTGCTCTCAGCGCTTCGATCTCTTCCTTGATTCCAATTTCTGAGAGTTTTAGTTCAGCCATCTCTTTCTTTACCGTCTCAGAGGAGGTGAATAATTCTTGAATGCGAGACTTAAGCGCTCTTATCGAATTTTCTAAATCTTCCAACGCAAGCTTTCTTTCTTCAAATAACGCCTCAGAATCCTGCAGTGCTTGCTCTGCAACAGCCATACGCGTCTGGCATTCTGAGTGCGATGATTGTAATTCCTCATGTTTGTCTCTACTCTGTGTTGAAAACTGCTGATTTATCTTTTCTTGGATATCAAGTGCGGATATTTCAATCAGGTCGACTTCCACGGTCAACTTATCAATTTCTTCTTCTGCAGAAGTAATCTCTCCTTTCAATTCCTTCAATCGTTCGTTGTTCCAATCCAGCTCCCATATTCTTTGTTTAAGCATCGTATCGACGGTATCGGTATCAATCCTTGATTTAGATAAAGCATCCTCTCTTTCGATAATATCTTGCTCTGATCGAATGAGTTCTTGGTGGAGATTGCTCAAATTTATTCCAGTTTCTTCGATTTGTTCTTCTAATTCAATTTTTTTCTCTTCTAAATCGGAAATTTTCTCAATTACATTATTCCGTTTTTTCGTACGATTGAAAACCGACGATCTCTCAGATTTGCTATTACCACCTATGGTGAGTATTGGACCATTCGCTTGGAATACTTCGCCTTTGAGAGTCACAGCACACACGCTTCCAGGTTGAGTGGTTAGAATTTGCCTTGCCGCATGGCGGTCACTTACAATTATCACATTTCCTAACAACAATTCCACTGCTGGCTGTAATGCTGGAGGAGACTTAATTAACTCAGATGCTATCCCAAGTATTTCAGTATCCTTGGATTTCTTCAATAAGATTTGGCGTGGAGCTTTGATATCATTAATCGGCAAGATTGCACCTTTCACAGCTTTTTCTGCTAACACATCTAAAGCTAACTCAGGATTCTTATCAATCACCACCGCATCAATATACACTCCCAAGGCAGCGGTCACAGCCAACTCATACTCAGACGGAACATCCAGGAAATCTTTTAGAGCACCTTGTGTTCCCCTTATTAGATTTTCACGTGCTGCTTGTAATAATACCCGTGTGCCATCGGCATATCCTGAAAACGAAGATTCCGACTGGTTTAACACATCTAGTTCAGATCTCAAACGAGCTATCTCAGCATTGATCACGTTACGGAATTCGATATATTTCTTGTTTTCAGTTTCAGCCTCGGAAATTTTATTTTGATTATTCCGAACCGCATTTTTAGCTTTTACATGAGCAGTTTCAGCTTCATTAAGAGCATTCTGCGATACCTGTTTTTCTGATTCTACGGATCGTAACTCCTTGTTTAAGGATGAAATTTCAATTTCAGTTCTTTCGAAAAGTTCACGTGCGGTGTTTAACCACTCGTTTCGTTCATGCCTGCGAGCAATAAGTGTATTATGTTGATCAGTATTTGATGATTCCTCTTTGCGTAAAATTTGAATTTCCTTCTCAAATTGAGCTCGCTCCGTTTGCCGTACCATAAGAGCATGGCTTACGAATTCGAATTGGGTGCTAGCTTTTTCAATATCAGCACGGATACGTTCGGTTTCTTCAGTAGCAATATCTATCTGCTTATTTTGCAATTCCAATCGCTCATTTAATTTATCCAATTCAAATTGCGTCACACTCTGACGACCTTTTAGCGAGCGATCTCTTTCAACTGCGACTGCCAATTTCTGATCAATTATTTCCCTCCGGCTGTTCAAAACAGCTATCTCCTGCTGCCACGACGCCAAGTTTTTTCGAAGTTTGCTGATGTTTATCTGTAATTGATGTGCTTTTTCATCCAGCTTTTCTTGATCCTTACGAGCCCGAAGTAATTCTTTTTCTTTTGTCTCTTCTGTTTTCTGAGCCAGATTAAATTCTTCTTGAGAATGGTGCCATTGGTATCCATACAATTCACGCAATCCTTCATGTAGGTCCGTTTTGATTTGCTCGTATTCGTTTGCCCGCCGTGCCTGGCGTTCAAGGCTGCGCAAACGAGGTTTAATTTCAGTTATTATGTCCTGTACTCTTTCAAGGTTGCGCCGTGTGTTATCTAAACGTCTTAATGCATCTTCGCGTCTTGAGCGATGTAGTCCTATCCCCGCAGCTTCTTCAAATAATCTACGTCGTTCATCAGCCCTCAGCGACAAGGCAGCATCAACTAGACCTTGTCCAATTATGGTATATGTGCGTTCTGCCAAACCAGATTGGGACAATAACTCAGATACATCTCTAAGCCTAACTCTCTGTCCATTAATTAAATATTCATTTTGACCATCACGATATGCACGCCGTGTAATTGCCACTTCACTAAAATCTATAGGTAGCCAGCCATCGCTGTTTTCAAATGTTACTGTTGCCGAAGCCATACCTGCACGCGGGCGGTTCTCCGAGCCAGAAAAAATCATATCCTCAGTTTTCTTCCCCCGCAGCAACCTGTAAGATTGTTCACCCAGAACCCAACGTAGACTATCAGCAATATTAGACTTGCCGCTGCCATTTGGTCCCACAATTGTTGTTACAGTGTCAGCAAATACAAACGTCGTACGGCTCGCAAAGGTTTTATATCCATTTAATTCCAGCGATTTAAGTCGCGATGGCATCATGACTCCTCTTCTAACTCAAACCAAATGAATCGAGTGCTTTTCGAGCGGCTACTTTTGCAGCAGATTGCTTACTGTGACCTGAACCCCTTCCAAACTCTTGACCATCGATAAACACAACGACTTCAAAGGTTTTTTTATGATCAGGTCCCCTATCAGACACAGTATTGTAAACTGGGGGGGCATATCCCTTTGATTGAACTAATTCTTGTAATAAGCTCTTCGCATCCCTATCTTTGCGTACCTCTAATATCGAAGATGCAGCTTGCTGCAGCATCGGCTCCATAAATTCCTGAACTGCCTCAATACCAGCATCAAGATACAATGCACCTACCAAAGCTTCAAACGTTCCGCACAACAAAGCATGGCGATTCCTGCCACCACCGTCACCTTCCCCCCTTCCTAGCTTCATCGCTGCCCCTAAGTCAATTTGTCGGGCAAACTCAGCCAACTGTTCTGTACACACCAACGCTGCACGAAGACGCGTTAAATCCCCTTCTGCCATCTCTGGAAAATGCTTATACAACCAAGCTCCTACCAGGAAATCAAGAACGGCATCACCTAAGAATTCTAATCTTTCATTATCTTCCAGAGCCTCTGGATGTTCGTTAATATAGGAACGATGAGTCAATGCTCGATTGAGGAGTAGAAAATCGGTGAAGGGTAATTCAAGACGTTTTACAAATGAACGGGCCGGTTCAATCTCAATTTCTCCTTGTGGAGTAAGTACCATTAATAACCTCCTGAAACACAATAGTAATATTAATTCCTCGCCCACTCCGATGTGGACTATATTTGTGCTTCATTGAAATAATCATCAGCTCTAAAACTTTTTTCGTGTTTATTTAAACTTCAAGAATATTTCCTAACGATCAACACTGCATTATGACCACCGAAACCAAATGAATTGCTCAATACTACCTGCACAGGCAGTTCACGAGCCTTATTTGGTACATAATCAAGGTCACATTCTGGGTCAGGGGTTTGATAATGAATTGTAGGCGGTACAACACCATCCCGAATTGCTTTCACACAAAAAATTACTTCTAGAGCTCCAGTAGCACCCATAATGTGTCCAGTCATCGATTTCGTAGACGAAACCGGAATATTATAAGCCGTTTCACCAAGAGCAGCTTTTATTGCTCTCGTTTCTGAAATATCATTCAGTATAGTTCCCGTTCCATGTGCGTTGATATAATCAATTTCATCGCGATTGATATCTGCTGCCTTCATTGCCAGGCTTATTGCCATGGCTCCACCCTCTCCATTCTCACTGGGAGCTACAATATGGAATGCGTCAGCGGTAGCTGCATAACCTGCTAATTCCGCCAATATTTGAGCACCTCGTTTGCGCGCAAAGTCCTCACGCTCTAAAACGAGAATTCCCGCACCTTCCCCCATCACCAACCCGTCACGATTACGATCAAATGGTTGAGGAGTCATTGAATAATCGTCATTGCGTCGAGACATCGCACCAACCCTGTCAAAAGTAGCAACTCCGACTTCGGTTATTGTTGCTTCTGATGCACCTGCGATTACCACATCAATCACATTATTGCGCAGTAAAGTCCATGCTAACCCAATTGCATCAGAACCAGATGCACACGCAGAAGCAACTGAAAAACAAGGTCCTTGAAAGCCATAATCAATCGCAACCATCCCGGCAGAACCATTTGTCATAAGCATGGGGATTGCAAATGGGCTGACACGATTAGGTCCTTTTTCCAGAACGGTGTTGTACGTGTCATACAACGTATGCAGACCACCCATTGCAGAGGAGATGATAACGCCAATGCGATACTTTTCAATTTTTGCGACTTCAATTCCTGAATTCTGTATAGCTTCTTGAACTGCAGCAGCAGCCAATTGTTCAACTCGGTCACGCCGGCGTATCTCTCGGCTGGACATGTATTGATGCGGGTCAAAATCCTTAACTTCACATGCGATCTGGACTCTCAATCCCAAGGCATCGAAACTTGAGATTCTTCCAACGCCTGAAACGCCCTTTAAAATATTCTTCCAGGTTTCATTTACTGATAAACCCAATGCGTTTACCGTTCCCATACCTGTTATCACAACACTTCCTTGCATTTACTCACCTCTCGAAATAGATTGTGACGGACATCACGATTTCTTCTCAATGCAATACTATATTTATTAGAATTAACCAAAGCTTTTTAATCCGGTACCAGTCAGTACCAGGACAATTGGATCGCGGACATCATCCATAACTTGATCCAATGCACTCCACACAATCGCTGAAGTAGGCTCGACGTATAAACCTTGCCTGGCTAATTCAGCTTGACTTAGAAGTATTTCACTTTCTTCAACTGCGATAAATATACCATCATTCAATGCCATCATTTTTAATATCGCATCCTTTCGCACTGGGTATCTGATACGTACTCCTTCTGCTAGAGTTTCTCCCTCAGTTACTAATTCCATTCCTGCTGCCCCATATTGATGGACTGCCCAAAGAGGTGCACACGCAAGCGCCTGAACTCCTATGAGCTTCGGTATGTTATCAATGACCCCAGCATGAAATAATGCATTGAAACCACGCCCCAATCCTAAGAGCAGGCTTCCCTGTCCGGTTGGAGCGATCACTGTACCAGGCGTTCCTCCCAGTTGGCTTACAATCTCAAACGCAATAGTCGCAAATCCCAAAATCCCATGCGGCAAGTAGGCGTGGCTGGCATAAACATCGCCTTGCTCCGCAGCACTTAGAACCGCTTCAGAAGCTGCCGTACGAGCACCCTGTACACGAATAACTTCAGCTCCATAAGCTTCAGCCTGTTTGCGTTTGGGAGCAGATGTGTAATCCGGCACAAATACCCGTGCTTTTATACCAGCACGTGCTGCATAAGCCGCAAAAGATGCGCCCGCATTCCCAGACGAATCCTCAATTGCGCTGCGAACGCCACGTTCTTTTAAAAAACTTATCAAAATTGCAGTACCGCGATCCTTGAACGAACCTGTTGGATTCAAATACTCTAACTTGCAGGCAACTTCCCGACCAGCAAATTTTCCCCAAACTAGCGGTGTATCTCCCTCACCCAGGTAAACTATTGGTGAGTCAGCATGTAAACCGAAATAATGACGGTAACGCCAGATGCCTGGTAGGTTCTCATCTATCTTGCGAGGATCAATCTCCAATTGTCCATCGAAATCGAAGACGCCACCACAATTCAGGCACCGGAAAGGCGTTTCCTTATCTGGGTATGGTCTATAACAATTTGTGCATCGAATTTCAATCATTTTTATCTGGGATATAATCCCCTTCTACCCATATTTCCCCTACAGGATTTACCTCTTTTTTCCACACTGGCACAATTTCTTTAAGTCGGTCAATACCGTAACGTGCGGCTTCAAACACGCCCGTATCCCGGTGATAAGCGCTACATGCGATAACGACTGTTTGTTCTCCAACCTCGAAACGACCAATACGTTGTACGATTGCAATACCCACGATTGAAGACCAGCGAGCGCGAATTTCGTCTGCTATCTGTTTCATTTTCGCTTCCGCCATTGGTTTATATGCCTCATACTCGAGATATTTGGTCTCATGGGGACCCTTTCTAGTCGTCACCCCACGCACGATACCAGAAAAAATGCAGACCGCACCTGTACTTCTTTTCGTTATACTGGACAAAACTGCGTTCAATTCAATTTCATCTTCAACGATTGAACAAATGGTAGGGTTTTCTATGTGGCTGCCCCCGCTCACAGGAGGGAATATAGCCACTTCTGCGCCATCAGGAATCGTGTCGCTATCAAACGCAAATTCTCGATTAATTGAAATCAAGCCCGTATTTAATGTAGGTGATAAACCCGGAAATTTGATTTGTAAATGAGATTTAAAATCTTTAACTACCGGTTCTTCCGGAAGTTCTACGATTGTTTCTCTCGTACCTGCTAGGTCTCTAAATGTAGCAAAGAATAAAACTCTAATTCGCATCTTACATCATACATCCCGATTAAATTGATAATCCTTCTATCTCATTCTCATTAATTACATCCCCACTCAATCCGCCATGTTTTTCCACCAAGCGGATGTTTTGTATCCGCATGGTTTTGTCCACTGCTTTTGCCATATCGTAAACCGTTAATGCTGCAACCGACACTGCTGTTAATGCTTCAATTTCTACACCTGTTTTACCAATAGTCCGGACAGTTGCTTTTATACATACACCGGGTAAATCAGGAACCGGACTGAGTTCTACTGCAATATGCGTAAGCGTAAGAGGATGACATAACGGAATCAATTCACTGGTTCGTTTCGCTGCCAGGATTCCTGCAATTTGAGCGACAGTATACAAATCTCCCTTTTTAAGAGTTCCTTCTTCAATCAATCTCAGTGTCTCGGGTTGCATTACTACTTCGCATTTCGCAATTGCAACCCGCTCACTATCCGGTTTATGTCCCACATCAACCATACGCGCACTGCCAGTTTCATCTAGATGAGTAAGTTCAGTATTCATACAGAAATTATAGCATCTCTAGGATTAAAACGCACCCGAACCAAACCGCAATTTTTCAGACCCGTAAAGAATGCGAAAAGACCCTCAAATTACCACCATGTTATAATACCGAGCTATGAATAACGCTCTTGATAAGTGGAAACAGGGACTTGCCAAGACCAGCAAAGCAAAATTCGGTCAAATTGCCACCATTTTTGGCGCAACAGAAATCACTTCGGTTACCTGGGATGAACTAGAAGCTTTGCTGATCCAAGCTGATTTAGGATTAGAAACAACAGACATTGTCCTAAGCGCCGTTGAAAAACGTGTCAATACTCAGGGATTGATAAAAACACAGGATCTAAAAGAAGCGCTGCGAGACGAACTACGCTCCCTTCTAAAAACGCCGCCAATAATTGAACTGAACACCCACCCCACTGTAATATTAATCGTTGGAGTAAATGGTTCGGGCAAGACAACCAGCATTGCAAAATTAGGATATCTATATACACAAGAAGGGAAGCAAGTCATCCTTGGAGCTGCAGACACATTCCGTGCTGCCGCAGTGGACCAATTAGAGATATGGGCCAAGGACATCGATCTTCCAATTATCTCTGGACAACATGGTGGTGATGCTGGAGCAGTTGCATACGATACGGTCAAAGCGGGTATTGCGCGGGACGTAGATATCGTGATCATTGACACTGCCGGGCGATTACATACCCGTTTTAATTTAATGGAAGAATTAAAAAAAGTATATCGCGTGGTTGGGAAAGCGTTACCCGGTGCACCAGACGCAGTTTGGCTTGTAATGGATGCCACAACTGGGCAGAACGCTCTTCAACAAGCGCATGCATTTAAAGACGCGGTTCGTATCACTGGCGTCATCCTCGCCAAGCTGGATTCCTCAGCCAGGGGAGGAATGGCTTTTGCAATCCAACGCGAACTAGATTTACCCATTCTTTATGCCGGTCTGGGTGAAAAGTATGATGATTTACAGCCTTTCGATCCCGATGCGTTTGTTGACGGGATCTTAGCTGAATGGAATTAATTTTTAATTCCAAAAAGTAAATAGATTATTATTAACTGGTAATCAACCTTGCGAATGTTTCTACCTTATGGTTTTTCCAATGGATTTGTCAGCTTTCGAAATGATTCACTAGAACCATTTATATCCTTAACAAGTGATTAGTGCCTGGAGTATTTTTATGCAAGATTTAATTGAACGCCTTGAGAAAAGTCACCAAAAGATAGAAGAATTACAGGTGCGACTTTGACTTAGTCGGAAAAAACTCTCAAATACATAAATTAGAAAAACAAACCGAAGAGACCACTTTCTGGGATGATCCAATAAATGCACAACGAGTAATGAAAAAGATGGCTGCCCTCAGAAGTGAAGTGGAGAGCTGGCGGTCACTTGAGCAGCGTATTACTGATGCCCTAGAATTATCTCAATTAGAAGACGAAAGCCTTATTCCGGATCTAGAAAGCGAAATGGCTGAGATCGAAATCGATTTAAATCAACGTGAGTTTGACTGCATGCTCTCAGGCGAGTACGACAGGGGGTACGCTCTGCTTGCCATCCACGCTGGTGCTGGAGGTACTGATTCACAGGACTGGACTGCAATGCTGCAAAGGATGTACCTTCGTTGGGCCGAATCACGTGGATACGAAACTGAAATTCTGGATACAACTGAAGGTGAAGAAGCCGGTATTAAAAGTGTCACTATTTCAGTGGAAGGAGCGTATGCGTACGGCTACTTGAGACCCGAAAAAGGCGTCCACCGTTTAGTCAGACTCTCTCCATTTGATGCCTCCCATCGACGACATACTTCATTTGCACTTGTAGAAGTACTGCCGCAAGTGGATGATAATACAGAGATCAAAATCAATCCCAATGATTTGCGTATTGATACATATCGCTCTGCAGGCGCTGGGGGTCAAAATGTCCAAAAAAACGATACAGCCGTACGGATCACCCATTTACCTACTGGAATGGTAGTGACCTGTCAAAACGAACGATCACAAATCCAGAATAAAGAAAATGCAATGCGTGTACTTCGTGCCCGCCTCCTCGAACAAAAACAAGCCGAGCAGGCAGAGCAGTTGGCTGAATTGAGGGGGGAGTACACAAAAGCTGAATGGGGCAGCCAAATTCGTTCCTACGTTCTTCATCCATACCAAATGGTCAAGGACCACCGCACTAATTTTGAAGTTGGCAATGCTCAAAATGTGCTGGACGGCGCGCTTGATGGGCTAATCGAAGCATACCTGCGAGCAAGTATGGGGGTTGGAAATTAGTGCACAAGAACACATAACACAAGAACAGGCAAGAATTCAGTCTGTTTTTTTGTTAATAAGTTCATTATTACTCTCACTCCTCTTTTTAACGAGCTGCGTCACTTTAAAAGACCCGGAAGCTTCACAAGAATTTCGTGGTCACGTTGTTGGAATCCTCCACGAAGGACAATCGATGGGGCAGACTTTTGTCTCCCGCCGCAGCCGGCTTAATAGTGTGCAGCTATGGCTGCGCCTGGTCGAAAGGGATTCGCAAGATGGTGGAACTCTAACACTGGAGGTCCGTCACAGCTTGGAGGACACTCCGCCGTTGGTCTCCATACCTGTTAGTTTTAACACTCTAGAGAATAACTTTCCCATCACAATCCCAATTCCTCCTCAAGACGACCCACCTGATCAAGGTTATTTCATCACATTAAAAACAAATGATGGCTTAATCCATGTTTTAGGTCGTGACGAAGACTCCTATCCTAAAGGTAATGCCTTTATTAATGACAAACCTATGGACATGGATATGAGCTTCCGGCTGTCCTACGACTATGATTTTGGTGCAATTCTCGCTGACCTCAGTAATTCAATCTCTCGAATCTGGCTCACTATCCCAATTCTGTTGACTCTTTGGCTTCCTGGTTATTTCTTGCTATCTATTCTCAACCCCAACAAAATACAAAATATGGAATCGACGTTTGATAGGGGAGAAAAGACAGCTATTTCAATAGGATTAAGCATTGCGATCATCCCAGTATTATTGCTGTGGACGTCCACTTTCGGAGTCAAAATAAACCGTAATACGATATTCGTTTTCTCTGGTCTTTTGATCTTATTAACCCTCTGGCGTTACAGGTTCAACATCCTTCGCTTCATCCAGCGGCGGAATTTTCCATCTAAAGCAGCCGATAAATATGCACTCATCCTTACAGTCATCTTTTTATTCTCACTGGGAGTGCGCTTTGTTATGGTGAGAGACTTGGCAGCACCCGCCTGGGTCGACTCAGTGCATCATGCCGTAATTACCCGCCTGATCATTGAAAGCGGTAGCATTCCGGGATCTTACGCTCCTTATATCAATAACCAAACTGCCCGCTACCATCCCGGTTTTCACAGCAATCTTGCCTATTTTTCTTTTCTCTCCGGTTTCGAAATTCCGGAAGCGATGCTCGTCTATGGACAGATATTGAACGCTTTGAGCATCTTTGCCACATACCTTTTCACAACTACGCTCATCAAAGACCGTACAGCGGGAGTTATTGCCGCATTAGTTACGGGGGTTATCACTCCAATGCCCGCTTATTACACAAGCTGGGGACGATATACCCAACTGGCTGGCACTCTAATCTTACCAGTCGCGCTTGCATTAGTCCTCAAACTTATCCAGACAGAGAGTGATACTACAAAACGATCCTATCTACGTGAAAAAATTCGGGGAAAATGGGGGACTTTACTTCTGGCAAGCATCGCTTGCGCTGGTCTTCTGTTAACGCACTATCGAGTTTCGACGTTTTTGGCTTGTCTGCTATGCGCATACCTGCTCACTAATTTGGTGCGCTCAGTCACGGATCCGGGAAGATGGAAAGGTATCCTGCGCGAATTTATAATAATCGCAACGGTTGGCACAATCGCAATCCTGCTCACGCTTCCCTGGTGGCCTGAAACTATTATTACTTTATTCGCACCTCAACTCGCATTAAAAGGTGTCAGAATCCCCGCATTTAATGATTTTTCATGGAGATATTTAAACTCTGCACTTGGTAGTTATGCTCTGGCTTTAGCTATCCTTGGATTGCTCTGGGGAATCATTCGACGAAGGTGGTTCACATTGACATTGATATTATGGATTTGCATACTTTTTTTCACAGCGAATCTGGGCGCTCTATCGCTTCCTGGAAGAGGGCTCATAAATAACACGTCAGTCCAGATTTTACTCTTTATGCCCATATCAGCGTTATGTGGGTATCTACTGAGTTGGATAATTCAAAATTGGGAGAAATTTATCCCATCCAAATGGATTTCTGTGTACCGGTACAGCCTTGCCATCGTAGGAATTGTCATTGCCATAATTGGAGCAAGAACGTTGATACCAATCCTCAATCCTGTAACAATGCTCTTTCGTGAGGCTGATTACCCAGCCATGGATTTTATCCAAGAGAATATCCCAGTAGAAGAGACCATTTTAATCAATCCGTTCGCCTGGGGATACGGCATATACGCAGGTAATGATGGTGGTTTCTGGATTACTCCTATAGCTGGTAGAAAAACGCTGCCCCCGCCTGTACTTTATGGAATGGGTAAAATAACCGAAGAGGGGAAGAAAATTCCAGAAATCTCTCGTCAAGTGATTGACTATCGTCACCGACCCCACGAATTGCATGCTTACTTACTAGATAGGGGAATTCATTACATATACATTGGAGCTCGCGGAGGAACATTATCACCGCGCACCTTAAGATACAGCCCATTCTATGAAATGCTTTATGCCAAAGATGGCGCCTGGCTGTTTAAACTCAACCACATTCAATAGTTTATTACACAACCCTGTCCAATTCTCCATAACCATCAACTGTAAAGCTCTTGATTACTCCAACCTCAACAGTCTTGAGAATCCCCCATTTAAAATGAGCCCTCAAAGTGCCATAGACACGTAATGAATCATTACGCTGAACCAGATTGAATTCTGAACGGAGTGAAGAATCTCTCACTCCAGGTCGTAAATAAGACGATACCCAAAAACCTGTACCCAAAATCCTTGACAGACCTAATACATGTACGTATAATCCTTTTACCTGCCCCAGTGGCAGGTATTATATTGAAAACAATTTTGGATTAAGCAATAAATTGATTCACTTCATCCAGAAACAGGAGTAGTAACATGGCACCACTACCAAAAAGGAAAATCAGCCCGGGACGACGTGATCGCCGCCGCGCACACCACGCATTAAGTGCTCGCAATTTAGTTCAATGCAGCAATTGTAGTGAGATGCGGCTGCCTCACACAGTCTGCCCGAACTGCGGTCATTACAAGGGCCGCGAAGTAATCAGCCAGGGAAATTAATCATAAGCTTACGAGCCGTGAAATCCACGGCTCTTTTATTTTAATCTCACCCATGTCGTCAAATAACAGTCCCCAAATTGCTTTTTTATTTCCAGGTCAGGGTTCTCAAAAACTCGGAATGGGTCACGAATTGGCATCAACTTGTCCTGCAGCCCGGCATGTATTTGAGCAGGCTGATGAATGGCTTCGCTATCCACTCTCGCGTCTGGCTTGGGATGGGCCGGAATCTGAATTAAATGACACCATTAACACCCAACCTGCCCTTCTAGTACATTCTGTTGCTGTGCTCTTCGTATTTCAAGACCTGTTTCCGAGTATTAAACCCGCTTTCGTTGCCGGTCATTCAATGGGTGAATTGAGCGCTTTGGTCGCCGCTGGATGTCTTCCATACAAGGATGCCCTATTTCTGGCGAGAAGACGTGGTGAACTGATGAAACAAGCCGGTCAATTAAACCCCGGTGGTATGGCAGCAATCTTAGGTCTTGACCTACTAACCGTGGAAAGGATTTGCAGAGAAACAAGCACACCAGACGATATCGTGCAGTTAGCCAACGATAACTGCCCAGGACAGGTTGTTATCTCTGGTGCAGCTCCCGCTTTGGATCGTGCAATAGAGCTCGCACAAAAAGCGGGGGCGCGCCGCACGAAAAAACTGGCAGTAAGTATTCCTGCTCATTCTCCCCTGATGGCTCATGCTCAATCGGATTTTAACCTAGCTGTCGAAGATGCGCCCATTACAGACCCAGTGTTCCCCATTATCGGAAATGTGACCGCTTCACCACTTTCAACAGCCTCTCAGATCCGATCAGACCTTCAAGCCCAGTTAAATTCCCCTGTCCTTTGGACTGAATCTGTCAAATTTATGATAGCTCACGGGGTCTCAAAATTCTATGAGTTAGGAAGCGGATCGGTGCTCACCGGGTTGTTAAAGCGGATCGATCGCGGAGTTGTTGGTGTTCCTCTCGGTGCTTCCGATGATTTTGATAAACTCACTTCACAATACACTTAATCAAATAATAAACTTTCCACATTTATATCAGCGGTCACTGTGTTCTCTGTAATGATTCCTTATTCGCGGTATAATGAGCACCGCATTTTTTATTCTTAAATCAATCCAAAGGAGAAGACTACTATGGGCATGGAAGGTAAAATTGCAATTGTCACCGGTGGTTCACGAGGAATCGGTCGTGCAATCTCCGAGGAGTTAGCAAAACGCGGCGCCAACATCATTGTGGCAGATATTCAAGAAGAATTAGCCAAGACTACTGCGCAAGAGATAACTGACTCAAACGGACGAGAATCCATTGGGGTGTATGTAGACGTTGCCGATCTTGAGAGTGCAAAAGCAATGGTTGATCATGTAAAAGAGCAGTTTGGTCGTGTGGATATTCTGGTAAATAATGCCGGGGTCACTCGCGACAATTTGATCATGCGCATGAGCGAAGAAGACTGGGACTTGGTCCTTAATGTCAATCTAAAAGGGGCTTTCAGCTGTTCCAAAGCCGTAATCCGTCCTATGATGAAACAGCGATTCGGCAGGATTATAAACATCTCATCCGTTTCCGGTTTAGCCGGTCAAGCCGGTCAAACAAATTATTCGGCTTCAAAAGCTGGATTGATTGGGTTTACAAAAGCACTCGCTCGTGAAGTCGCATCCCGTCAGGTTACTGTTAATGCCGTCGCACCGGGCTTTATTCCCACAGCCTTAACCGTGGACCTACCCGAAGAACTTAAGGATTGGATACTTAATATCACTCCTTTGGGTCGCATGGGAACACCCGATGAAATCGCCTACGCGGTAGCTTTCCTTGCTTCCGATGAAGCAGCTTACATAACCGGACAAGTTCTAAGCGTTGACGGCGGAATGACGATGATGTAATTGGAGGTAAATTGAACGAACAAAAAATCAATTTCAACACTGAAACAGAATCGGATAAATTAGACTCACCAGAACTGAAACCCATTCAGCGTCAATCAGCTGGCTCGACCACTATCGCGCCAGATGTGCTGCTTACAATTGCCAGATTGACGACTTTAGATGTCCCAGGTGTGAGCTGTATGAGCACCGTCCCCGCAGGTGTAAATCGCTTTTTTCATCGCAAATACGGTGAGGGAGTTCGGATCGACATCACCGATGATGTCGTATGCGTTGATCTTTACATCATAATGAAGAACGACATCAATATACGTGAAGTGAGTCGTCAAGTCCAACTTAATGTAGCACGCGCAATATCTGATATTGTTGGTATGACGATCGGTCGAGTCAACGTGCATGTTGAAGACATTGATTTCCCTTTTTAGTCTGAGGATGAGAACCCTCCCAAAGACAAATTCTCAATGAAACCTCGAACTAAGGCACGAGGGCTCGCTCTACAAACACTCTTCGAGATGGACCTGGTCAACCATGATCCAGGAGATATTATCGAGCAGCGTATCAAAAATTCATCCCTTGATCCATTATTAACCAACTTTGCCCGCCAGATCGTCTTGGGTGTTTACCCGATGGTCGCGATTTTAGATAAATTCATTTCCGTCCATGCACCTGAATGGCCGCTTAATCAAGTTGCGATCATTGACCGCAATATATTACGGATCGCTCTTTGGGAATTTGCAGTATACAAAGAAACACCCATAAAAGTAGCCATAAATGAAGCAGTTGAATTATCGAAGGTGTATGGCTCTGAAAGCACACCTCGATTTGTAAATGGTGTTTTAGGAAGCCTGGCAAGCCAGCAGAATGAAATCTGCCAGGCTTTAATCAAATTTCAAACGTAATAACCAACCAATGGATATTCTTGGTGTTGGACCACTCGAATTACTATTTATCCTGCTAATTGCACTGATTGTACTGGGACCGAAGGACATGGTGAAATCCGGAAAGACAATCGGACTGTTTTTGCGGAAAATCGTCACCTCATCTTCATGGCAGTCAATTCAGCAGACTTCGCGTGAAATACGAAATCTACCAACTAAACTTATTCGTGAAGCAGGGCTTGAAGACATAAACGATCAACTTCCCAATACTAGTGATTTACGCAGTGTATCCAAATTCGAAGATTTGGATAAGGATGAAAACTCAGCGCAGGAAGATATTTCTGAATGGATCACTCCCCCTCAAACGATTGAACCACCCTCATCAGACCCAGCAGGGGGGAAAAATTCTGTTCCAGAGAAGAACTCCCAAGACGATCATCGATCAAGCGATAATCCTGACTTAACATAATTCATGCGCAAGTTCTTATACACATTCTTGCACATTCTCAGTGCACCTTTTCGGTTTTTCTTATGGCTCTGGCAGGGAATTTACGGCTGGTTATTAAACCTGTCTCAAGAAATCAAAATCTTCTTCACCGAAGAAGTGGAAGACGCTCCCCTTCCGGATACCCTTACAAAAACAATGGAGAATCCCCAGGAACTACTGGTTCACTTTGATGCTCTCAGGAAGCATCTTGTTCGTATAGTAATAGTACTAGGAATAGCGACGGCATTGTCTTTTATTTTCAACAACCAAATCCTGCAAATATTAGCTGCTCCGCTCGAAAATGGTTTCGATTCTCTAATAGCCATTGATGTGACTGAACCAATTGGAACCGTAATGCGGGTTTCGCTACTAACCGGAGTTGCTATCGCTTTCCCCTACATTGCCCTGGAATTATGGCTCTTTATCGCCCCTGGGCTTAAACGAAACTCACGCTATTATGGATTGCTTGCAATTCCCATTACAACGATTTTTTTCTTGGGCGGAATGGCTTTTGCATATTTTGTAATGCTGCCTGCGGCACTCCCGTTTCTGCTCAACTTTGGAGGGATAAATACAATCCCTCGAGTATCGTCTTATACTAAATTCGTGACTAACATTATGTTCTGGCTTGGGGTAGCTTTTGAATTCCCAATCGTGATCTTTATACTCGCCAGCCTAGGTCTTGTAAGTGCAAAAACACTTGCCCAGCATTGGCGCCTGGCTATCGTCATTATTGCAATAATCGCTGCTTTGATCACTCCAACTGTTGATCCAGTCAATATGGCCTTAGTGATGGGACCATTAATTCTGCTTTATATACTGAGCATCGGTTTAGCCAAAATTGCTCAACGTGGAAAAGTTGATCAAACACAAAAAGAGTCATTGAATACACAATCCATGGAGGAAAAAACATGAGACCCGTGTACGCCATTTCCGGAGGAGTATCAAAATTTGCTAAGGCACGACCGGACAAAAATTTTCAAGCTATTGTGATGGAAGCCTACGACTACGCTATCAATGATATCGGATTGGACTTTCCCACTTTTACCAGTCTAGTTGATGGTTCCGTCGCTTCATATTTTTCTGATCACTTCAGCCGACAGTTGATGGCAGCTATCATGGCACAGGATTATCTAGGCTTGATTCCCAAACCAAGTCATCGTGTCGAAGGTGGAGGCGCTACCGGGGGTATATGTTTCCAAGAAGCCTGGAAATCCGTGGCGAGTGGTCACATGGATATTTGCGTCGCTTACGGGTTTGAGACAATGAGCCATGTCGAGACCTGGAAAGGTAACGAATTTATTGCTCTAGCATCTGACGTTTCATTCGATTATCCTGTGGGTGGGTTTTATTCAGGGTACTATGCCATGATGGTCACTCGCCATATGAAGGAGTTTGGCACCACTGTTGAACAAATGGCTTCAGTAAGTGTCAAGAACCACATAAACGCATACCATAATCCTTATGCCCAGAAACGCAACCGCTATACGATCCAGGATGTCAGAAATTCGGTGATGGTTGCCTGGCCGCTTACACGTCTTGATATATGCGTCATGTCGGATGGTGCCGCAGCAACGATCCTGGTTTCCGAAGACGGACTGCGAAGACTGGAAGGTGCAGGGGCTACCATCCCTCGTCCATTAGTTGAAGTGACGGGAATTGGCCGCGGTACGGATGCAATGCGGATGTCAGATCGTCCGCATTTCGATTATGATTTCTTTATCCAAAATTACGCCACAGAACAAGAGCGAAATTCAGGTGAAACGCGTGCATATTACAGACGCTTGTGGGATCACGGCACGCGCTACCCCGGTGTGCATTCATTCCGGGCAGGTCGCACCGCTGGAAATATGGCCTACCAGATGGCAGGAATTTTCGATCCACTGGATGAATTAGATTTTATCGAATTACACGACGCTTATACATCAAGTGAAATTCAAACATACGAAGATCTAGGACTTTGTCGTTACGGCGAAGGTGGGTCATTTGCTGAATCCGGCAAGGCATATATGCCAGACATTGATTATGGTCTCGAACTAACGGCAGAACCGCAATGCCCCGTTAATCCCTCCGGCGGTTTAATTGCCTGCGGTCATCCTGTAGGCGCTACTGGTTTAATGCAGGCTGTTTTCGCTATCTGGCAGCTCCAGGGAACCATCGAGCAGCATTTCGGAGATAATACTTTGCAGGTTAATAACGCTCGCCGAGGTGCAATACACAGCCACGCCGGCACAGGTACTTATGTTACGGTTTCCATCTTAGAAAAACAGGATTAGCTTATTAACATCTCTTCAAATTCCATCCCTCTCCCGGTGGGAGAAGGATGAAGATAAACTAACAAATCATTAAAATCAACAGAATAATCAGAGGTCCCCATGTCTAAATTACCTTCCAAACGTGCAGAAACCTTAGGTGGATATATTGTCCATGGAATTCCCTTTCCGGTCGATACCGATACGGAATCATTGGCATTTCTCAAGCGACTCGCCCCTCTCCAGATTGAACAGGATTACAAGATTACATATTTACACTCCTACGGTCAGGATAGCCCCTGGTTTGCTGCCCTGAGTAACAAGAAACTGCTGGCTAATCGTGAACCTGAAAGCAGTTACACATACGCAACTCCGCGCGGTCACGACATATATTCAGGGGCTGAGACAGAATGGATAGACATCACTGACCGCCAGGCTCAAGTTCACGCTTTTACAGTCTGCCATTTCGGGTCTGAGGAATTTTTGCCAGAAACTCCTTTCGTCCTGGCGCTGGTTGAATTCGAGGATGTAGATACTCTTCTACTTACCCGATTGATGGGATTAAATCCGGATGATGCCTCTTTGGATTGGATAGGCATGACGGTGATACCTAAGTTCCTGCGCAATAGTCAGCTGAAACCGACTGACGTTTACTTTGTCCCTAAAATGAATTAATACTCTAAATTATCCAACTCAAGGGGGAACAGCAGTAATTTCAAAGGGGATAAAGTCCCTTTATCTGTTTACTAATCCCGCAATCATGTAACGAATTGCGGGATTGATTACAGATATCGAACACCTATGCGCAATACTTTCAACAGGTTGCACTATCATTCTTTAAATCTTTACACAGGAACATTTCTTGCACCTTCAAAGGAGTATATTTCAATATCCAGATCTTCATCCGAAGAAACAAACTTTAGTGATCATCTTCCTACTAATCCAATCGGGGTCCACAATATGATACCCAACTCACCTTTGAAAAATGTCTTATTGAGCATGCTATTATTGGCTGTCAGCTTAACAGCCTGCGACTTGGAAATATCTGAGATTTCAGAAATCCCTGAAATAACATCCTTGACCTCGCTAATTCAAAACATTACAGTAATTAATTCTGGGATACTTCCGACTTTCACACCTGAGCCCTCACTGGAGGAAACTAATATTACCTTCCAGGTTCAACTGCCAGAGAATACACCTGCAGGGGAAACAATCTTCTTGAGCGTCCTAGATGAAGTCACCGGTTTGGCACTTAACCCTGAGTATCATCCGATGGAAGCAAAAGAAGGCCAATCAGAAGGAACAGACTCCTCAGAGCAAATTTATTCTATCAACCTGCCGTTTAAGACTGGCTCAGTGATTAAGTATCGCTACGAACGCCAGGCAGGTTCAGCTCAGGTCGCTGAACATTTCACAGATAGTAGTCCTGTTCGATACCGTCTTTACCAGGTAAATGGTCCAACTACTGTAGAAGACATCGTAAGCCAATGGACCGACACGCTTTACAGCGGGTCAACCGGAAGAATCATGGGTGAAGCGATCGATGCCGATACAGGTCAGGGGATCCCAAATTTATTAATTCAAGCTGGAGGTGCTCAAACCATATCCGATTCGAATGGCTCTTTTGTCATTGAAGGACTGCCTCCAGGCATTCATAATCTTATCGGTTATGCGTTAGACGGCTCGTACAAAACCTTTCAACAAGGTGCCAGAATCGCCACTGATTCCACCACTCCAACTCCTCTCAATATGTCAGGGGTAGATTTTGTTGACGTTTCGTTTATCGTCAACGTTCCACCGGACACTCCACCGGTGATCCCAGTCCGTCTTGCAGGGAATATTCACCAGTTAGGCAATACATTTGCCAATTTAAGCGGAGGCATAAGCACATTAGCAACCAAAATGCCCACCCTCAACCCGCTCTCTGATGGACGTTACGAATTGACATTAAGCTTACCGGTTGGTGCAGACATTCGCTATAAATACACACTCGGTGATGGCTTCTGGAATGCCGAACATGACATGGCTGGTGATTATCGCTTACGCCAGTTTATCGTTCCTGAAAAGGATATAAAGATAGAAGATGAAATTGAAACCTGGTCTTCAGGGGTGTCCTCAACACTCGTCTTCGATCTAAACGTACCAACCGAAACACCATCAGGTGACTTTGTCTCCATCCAGTTCAAACCATTATTCGGTTGGACAGAATCTATACCAATGTGGTACCTTGGTGAGAACCGCTGGGCATATGCCCTTTACAGCCCTTTGAATTTGCCAGGAGAATTCAGCTATCGCTACTGTCGCAATGGACAATGCGGCAAAGCTGATGATATCGCCACACCCGGTCTTTACGGCGAAGGTCGCGCTTTGGAAATCAGCCAGGAACCCCAAACCATAACCGATCAGGTTTCTGCCTGGGTTGATTTCGGGACTGATGTTCAAGCTACCGTAATTCCTACGACTACTATAAATGTACGTGATGAAAATTTTTGGGCAGGAGTTGAAACAATTCCCCAGTATCACCCATCCTGGATGGTTAGGCTACCTGACGCATTTGAAGAAATCAGTGATTACGGAAGCAATTGGCTGATCCTCTCTCCCACGTGGACCTATGGGCGCAATCTGCCGGGAAATGAACCACCTGTCCTCGAACCCATTCCAGGTATCGATGCTCTTTGGTTTGACAACATGGATGCCGTGGCAATAGGCACTGAACGAGGTATGAATATTGCCCTCTATCCCTCAACGCGTTTTAATATTCCAGTTAATGAATGGTGGCAGAGCGCTCCTAGAGATTACAGTTGGTGGTTGATATGGTTCGATCAATACAGCAAGTTTATCCTGCATCATGCGGATTTAGCAGATCAGTCCGACGCTCAAGCCCTCATCCTGGGTGGGGAATGGGTTGCACCAGCTTTACCCGGTGGAACTCTTCCGGATGGGATATCCTCAGGTGTCCCATCAGATGCAGAGGCGCGCTGGCGTGATTTAGTTGCTGATGTAAGAGAGCGTTTTGACGGAGTGCTCTTATGGGCATTGCCCTATACTGAAGTTGATAATCTGCCGCCATTTATAGATACTGTTGATCAAATCTATGTAATATGGTCTCCTTCTGAAAGCATTGCAATTGAAGATCAAAACGAGGGTCAGTTGATCTCTGAAGAAATTTCGAATTGGTTGGAAACCAAAGTTGAACCTATCCAATCAGAGACTGAGAAACCCATTGTCCTGGCAGTATCATACCCATCTGATCCAGATCTCAAATCACAATTTGATCTATACAACGTAATCCTAAATGCCGTAAATGAACACGAATGGTTATCTGGGTTTGTATCCCGCGGCTTCTATACTCCCGCTGCCATGCAGGATAACTCGGTCTCCATCCATGGCAAACCCACAGGTGATTTACTCCAATATTGGTTCCTTCAGATGTTTGATGAAGAAATCCAATAACTCCACAGAACCAAAAATTGTTATTCTAATATCTGCCAACATCGAGTGGCGAGAGGTTCGAAAACTATTTCCGGATGTTGAAATTGAAACCTCTCCATTTGGTGAGTGGTTCCTTACATATACGAATATTGATTTAGGCGATCATTCAGGTCCGTCTTCGATCCCACTTGTGTTCTTTCACGGGGGTTGGGGGAAAATTTCAGCCGCAGCTTCGACTCAATATGTGATTGATAAATATTCGCCAGACTTACTTATTAATTTAGGTACATGTGGGGGTTTCGAGGGAGAAATTGAAACCGGAACTATAATAATGGCGGAAAAAACCGTTGTTTATGACATTATCGAGCAGATGTACGATTACGATGACCATATAAGTCATTACACCACCAATATTGACCTTTCATGGTTGGAGAGTGACTATCCTTTAGAAGTCTATCGCACACTAATAGTCTCGGGTGATAAAGACCTGGCAGCTGAGGATATAAAGAATCTGAAATCGAAATACAGAGCCGTTGCAGGAGATTGGGAATCTGGCGCTATTGCACATACTGCGGTCCTCAATAAGACGCGTTTATTGATCTTGCGCGGTGTCAGTGATCTGGTGGGGGAAAACGGTGGTGAAGCTTACGGAAACGCAAAAGTGTTCGAAGAAAATACCAGTAATATTTTGGGGAAATTGGTAGAGTCTCTCCCTCGATGGATCATGATAAGTAATGTTTTTTAATCCATTGAATTGCGCCGTCTAGATCAACCTGGATTGCTATCTCGATCATCTGCGGAATTTTATCCACTTCATCCATCCCGATAGGATACGGCAGCACAGGATTGATCCGATAATAACGGTGATCCAAAAACTGTCTACATTGGTAATCTGCCAGACCTGCGCTCCCTTCAAGAGCAAGATCAACCATATGGGGCGCCCAGTGTAATAAACCCCAATCACCTTGTTGTTGAGGGAGAAACCTCGGATTGTGACCAGTACCCAGGGATAACAATACGATGTCTTCTAAATCCTGTCCTCCAGTAAGTGGATGAAGAGCCTGCGCCATTGCACACACACTTGGATTATTTGCCACAACACCGCCATCAACGTATCCCTGGTAGATCGGGAAATACGTAGGCGCGTTACTGGTTCGCAGAGCCACGTCTACAACTTTCTGATCGCCATCCGAATCTAACCCCGGGTAATTGTGAAAGAACTTTGCCTTCCACGTGCGCAATCGATTCTTATCTTGGGGGCAGTTGTCCAGGTCGAAAGACGAGACCAGCACTTTCTTTGGCAAATCACCCAGTCGCTTGTCACCAAAGCGATTCTCTAATTCCCGCTTCAATGGACCGATAGAGTATTCTGCACCAATTAGATTACCCAGATCCAAAATACCATCCAGGAAGGAATTGGAAAAAACTCGTTTCCCCATCTCCTCGTATAAACTCCTAATTTCTTTAGGTGACATCCCGGAAGCCAACCCTAAAGCCAACAGCCCACCCGTTGATGTGCCTGCGAATAGATCTATATAAGACAAAAATCCTGGATGAGCCTCCTCCAGCCTTTCAAGCAGTATGGCTGTTATCAGCCCGCGAATACCACCACCATCTAATGAGAGAACTCTGTAGGAAGACATTCACGTACTCCATATTGACCAAAGTAAATTTAATCATTCAAACCATTGCATATTGTGTGCCAATGATTTTAAATAGACAACCTGTGGTCCCCTACTCGCTCTAGACGGCGTCCCCACCTTCTCACAAGTAATTGTCAGTGAGAGGCGTTAAGCATCCGCTCTTTGGATAAGCATCCGCTCTTTGGATGCCAGCCTAAGCAATCTAACCTCTCCTCGAATAGGAAATCCTACATCAGATCATAACAACTCCCACGGCTATATTCAGATTATCTTTTATCCATAAAAACGCGGTAAACTTCTCTTTAATAATTGGAGTAACATTAGGTTCCAATTGAAATGTGAGTTCAGTATGGAGGCAAAAATGAAACTGGTCACAGTTGCAGAGATGATTTCCATTGAACGGGAAGCAAATGCCCAAGGATTGACTTACGAGACCATGATGGAAAACGCTGGACGCGGGTTAGCAGAAACTATATTAGAAGAGTACTGCGACTCAAAGGATGGAGGCGTCCTGGGGTTAGTAGGTTCTGGCAACAACGGAGGGGATACTTTAGTCGCTTTATCTTACCTGGCTGAGAAAGGCTGGCAAGCATCTGCATATATCGTCCGTCCCAGACCAGCAGATGACGTTCTTATGCAGCGATTGATTCGTGCAGGAGGTGTTATACACGAGATTGGAGAGGACAAAAATCTTTCTGGATTGATAAAGACCATGCAAGATCACGCAATCCTATTGGATGGCGTACTGGGTACCGGGATTCGCTTGCCTTTAAAACCAAACCTGGCCGAGATCCTGGATTTTATTCGCATAGAAATACAAAACGAACCGAAACCACCCATTGTTGTAGCTGTCGATTGTCCTTCCGGTGTAGATTGCGACAGTGGTGAAACTGCACCTGAATGCATTCCAGCCAACCTCACCGTTACAATGGCGGCTATAAAAAGTGGTTTGATGAAGTTCCCGGCATTTAATTTGTTGGGTGACCTGCGGGTCATTGGTATCGGACTGCCTGATGAAGGTAAAGGATTAGTGACATGGAAAGCGGTGAATTGTATTGTGCCAGAATTTGAATGGGTCCGCCAGTATATGCCTCCCCGTCCGCTTGACGCTCACAAGGGCACTTTTGGCACTTTATTGGTAGTTGCTGGTTCAATAAACTACACCGGCGCAGCTTTGTTAGCCGGTCAGGCAGCATTCCGCTCCGGAGCCGGATTGGTCACTCTAGCTATCCCCGCCCCACTTCATACCTCTCTTTCCGGACAATTTCCTGAAGCGACATGGCTGCCTTTGCCTCACGAAGGCGGTGTTATCGCTTCTGAAGCCTCCGACATCGTGCTATCCAACCTTGAGCGCGCCACAGCACTCCTGGTTGGACCGGGATTTGGTCTTGAAGGTACGACCGGCGAATTCCTTTCCCGTTTATTAGATGTTAACATTGGATTAAACAGCAAGCTGGATGCAAAGAAGTCGAATGCTAGCACTTCGAGTGATTACAAGGCAAAATTACCACCGCTGGTTATTGACGCGGATGGATTAAAACTATTAGCAAAAATTCCAAGTTGGTGGAGTTATCTGCCTGAACAAACTGTTCTTACCCCCCACCCTGGCGAGATGTCTGTGCTAACAGGATTATCAACCCAAGATATCCAATCCGATCGGCTGGATATTGCCCGTGATTTCAGCCGCAAGTGGGGACACATTCTGGTATTGAAGGGTGCTTTTACGGTGATCTCAGCACCAGACAGTCAAGCAGCGGTCATTCCCGTTGCCACTCCGGCGTTAGCGCGCGCAGGAACCGGCGATGTTCTATCAGGATTGATCGCTGGTCTGAGAGCTCAAGGAGTGGATGGTTTTCACGCGGCTGTTGCAGGTGCATGGATTCATGCCCAGGCGGGGCTGCTGGCAGCTGAGACCATCGGAAACTCTGCCTCAGTATTGGCAGGCGACGTCTGTGATGCCTCGGTGGACGTAATTAGCGCATTATACAATCCAAATTAATAAGTGAAACCCAGTTTCAACTGTTAAATCAGCCTGTGATTAACAGCAGCACGAAACCGGGTCTCTCACGCTTGATAATAATATATTGCGGTCTATGAAGCAGATATTAACGCTGCTTCTAAACCGGTCTTATAATCATATTGAATGAACGTTCAATAGTAGACAGATTTCCCCTATGCTTCACCAGGTTCTTCTTCTACTTCGATAACTTCTTCTACTACCTCTACATCTTCAGCTTTTCCGGCTTTCTTTGTAAGTTTAGCTTTTTCTTCTTCATAAGCAGCCTTACCCTTCTCCTGCCATTCTGCTGCTTTCTGCTTTGCTTGAACACGGGCTTGATCCGCCTTTTCTACGGTCGTATCCTTCAATTCGACGCTTTTGTCCTTGATCAAAATACGGGTTTCCTCACCTGATTGAGGCGCGTACAACAGAGCTACTCCTGCACCAATCAGACCGCCAAGAACCAAGCCGGCAAAGAATGAACCAAAATTTCCATTATCATTAGACATTTTCTTACTCTCCTTTGTTTGTTTTAGATTTCGGGGTTTTTCTTGCTAGACCTATCGTTTGGAATAATTGAAGAACCCCTGATAAGTACTCGTTCATCTTGATAACAGGTTTAACCAGGTTGTCGCTCAAGAATTCAGTTGTTCCTCGTAAATTGCTGACCGTTTCATCGGTCGATTCGAGTATTGGTTGAACTTCATTATTCAATAAGTTGATAAACCTCGCTAACTGCACCATCAAAATCACAAAAGTCAAGCCTACTAGCAGTGATGCGAGTGCCATAAATATTATGAAAATATTTCTGATCCGCTCAGTATCTGTACTGGATTGCAATAAATAGTAGATACTCACGCCAATCAATACAACTATTAACAGCACAACAATAATGGCAATGACTAGCAGCTTCTTTTGTTCAGCGGTTAATTCCTTCTGCTCACTGGGGTGAACATCCATCCCCATATCTTGAGCTGGTGCTGGTTGATCTGTCGTTATGACTTCTTGGGGCAGGCTATTTTCGTCGTTCATGTCCAGTTTTGATGTCCCTTCCAGATTGATTTTTCATTATAACACGAGCTTTTTGTTCTGGGGCAGATTTAATGGAATAACGACACATATCTCCAAGGTTTATCACTAAATCCCCAAACTGACTGATTGTAACCAATAGAATGTCCCATCAGCGTTCTGCAGCCTACTCGCCTCTTTTGGTCAACCCTTCGATTTCGTTAAATACACGCTGCAATTCACCCACCATTGGTGAAAAATCCTTCTCGCGAAAAACATCCACCAATGAGCGGTAATACCAAAGCGTTCCATCTTCCCCACCTTTAAACCTCTCCCAAATCACGTCACCGTGCTGCTGCAGGTCGCCCAGTATCGAACATGCGTTATGCAGTTTATCCGCCAACGATACGCGCAGTATATCGATATCCGCTTCGCGCAGGTGACTCAAATAATTCTCCTTGCGTTCTCTCCATGGCGGTTTGGGAGATTCAAAAGAATCGCTGCAGCCTTCCACAATTCGTGCCACACGCTCTCCAAAGCGTCTCCGAATTTCATCTAGTGTCTCAATGCCACCTTGATCTTCTACCGCATCATGCAGCAGCGCCGCGATCGCCTGGTCTTCATCACCGCCGTCCTCCAAAACTAGCGCGGTAACCGCAAGCAGATGGGCGACATAGGGAATCCTGGCACCTTTTCTAACCTGGTTTGTGTGTAAACTTGTCGCCAGGATCAAAGCCCCCTCAAACCTTGAGGATAACATCTGGTTCATCATGATCTCCTCCCTTCAATCTGGAAAGCACTAAACCCGGATCGTCAAGCTCTCAAGATCGCACGGATAATAAGTCATCATTTCGATCCCACCCTCCGTTACTAGCACTGTATCGGAGTGCCGGAAGCCACCTGCCCCAGGTACATATAATCCCGGTTCAACCGTAAACACCATGCCTGGGCTGATTTCAGTTTGGTCGCCCAGGTCCAAGAACGGGCCTTCATGGTAACGAAGTCCGATTGCGTGCCCGACATGATGCTTCCAATACGGCATTAAATCATGTTCTTCGTAATAAGCGCGCACTGCCCGATCAACATCAGCGCATCTGGCACCCGGTTTTATGGCCTGGAACGCCGTTTCCTGTAAAACCAACATATGGTCAAAGTTCCTTTTTTGTTCATTGCTCGCTGGACCAATGATCATCGTACGCTCCAGTTCGGAATTGTACCCCCACACCGGCGCAGAAGCTCCGGTCACTAATACATCCCCTTGCTGGAAGATGATATTGCTTGCTAACGCATGCGGAATCTCCGCGTTGCGGCCAATTTGCCCCCGGTATCCGACACTGGCACCATCAGAAAACGGGCTCTGAGCTCTGTAAATCGGTCCAATCGTATCCAGCATGCACAGCGTCGCCTCCATGCTGGCCCGTAAGCTGACTTCGGTCTCCGTCAACCCTGGATGTGTGTAGCGCTGCAGCAAAGTATGAGCCAGATTTCCCCACTTCACACTTTCATAAATCAAATTTACCTCAGACTGGCTCTTGATTGCCATCCGCTCTTCAATGAAAGCCGCAATTCCCAGCGGTTTTTCACCCAGTAGTTCGCTGAGACTCGGACCTTTATATCCAAGAATCCACGGATAACCATCCCGGTCTGCAGCATATTGTTTACTAATCCCCATATCCTCTAATATATCCCGCAGCTTATTGAGAGGATGCGGTTCAAATGGATATTCTACATACTGGTCTACCCGATCTACCACCGCATTTGCTTGAGCATGCTCGACTTCCAACCTCGGGACAAAAAGTGCCTTTTCACCTTTGGTGTTCATCACAAAAGCGACCGGTCGTTCCGTCGGTATGAATGCGAATCCCGCGTAATACAGGATATAGTAGTTATCAAAAAGAACAGCACCCGTAAGTCCAGATAACTTCAAATGCTCGCGCAGCACTTCACATCGAGCCCGATATTCTTTTGTTGAGATTTTTATTGATTTCGATTCCACTGCTTTACTCCCTGCTGATCTAAGATCTCATAATCGCTTGTGATGGGCACACCCGGTCGCAAGGTGGCAATTACAGAACAATATTTATCTTCAGATAAATGGATCGCTTTTTCCAATTTATCAGGATTGATATCCCCACGGGCAATGTAGTGTACGTGTATACTGGTAAAAATATATGGAGGGGCTGATTCCTGGTCACCCGCACAGGTTACTTTCAGATCCAGCAATTGTTCACGCTGCTTGGTCAATATCTCAACCACATCATATGCCGAGCATGATGCTACAGCCATCAGCAGCAAATCTGAAGGTTTAACTCCCTCCCATTCAAACTGCGGTTCAGGTGAGCGCCCAATTACAATTGAATGCCCATTCGAGTCACTTGCCATCATCAAATGTTGCTCAATCCATCTTAAAGTGATAGTTCCCATATCAAATTTTGTCTCCAACACATTGAATTGAATTTCTCTGCAGTCTCTATGAGCCCAGTGATAGATTTTCAACCAAATAACATAAAATTACTACTTCAAGCTAATTCTGCACTTGAAAACGGTTGGTTTTCTAAAAACGCTATTATTCTACCAGTCTACGAAAATCCGGATTATTCAACTTTCGCAAATCGCAAAATCAACCAGCACTGGATAATGATCGGAACCAACTTTGGGACCAATCTTTCTGTGAAGAACCCGGATTCCCTCTGAAACAAAGCAGTGATCAATTGGAACTCGCATTATCGGACATTCAACCGGCCAGGTGGGCTGCACTCCAAAACCCTTTCCGCTGTCGAGCAGTCCACTCTCTCGTAAGAAAGAACGGAAATAAACTGACCACGGCGACATATTCAAATCTCCGCACAAGATGGCAGCGCCGGGCAGCGATCGGATAAACATTGCCATTTCAACCAACTGCCGATTGCGGAATCTACTGTTAACAGCCCCTTTAGGTGGAGGCGGGTGGGTTCCAATGAACGTAATAGATCCTCCCGATAATGTGGCTTTAGCTATTACCGATGGAACACCAGCATCTCCAAAACTTCGAATGTCGCAATGATCCAGTTGCACACGGCTGAATAGGGCAATCCCATAGCTATCTTCCCTGGTCCGGCTGCAACGATATGGATAATCTATCAGTGCATCTTCTAGCTGATCTAACCAATTCTGATTTGGTTCAACTAAGACGATGAAATCCGGAGAATACTTTTTGATTAATGCATCTATTAAACCATACGAGTTATTGGACTGCAGCACATTTGCCAACAGCAGCCGGTAAACTTTTTTATTTGTATCACTGTGGGATGAGGGCAAATATAAGGGGATAATAACAGCGATATTTATTAACATAAAAGTAAATGCCAGTCCGGCAGCTAGGATTTGATCTCCCACAATAAGGATTAATCCACCAGCCGCCTGCATGATCGCATACTGCACTCGAAAGTGGCTGAATATATCAAGAATCCAACATATCCGCCCCACAAATCCAAAAATCGTCAGAATACTGGTTGCGACGATTATAATTATTAGTAAATACCAGATCATAAATTTAGAAGACGCCTAATGGAGCTATAAATTGGTTAATCTCTTGATGACCCTCAAAGAGATATAAGAATATTAGGTTTTTCCCTGAGGTAATTTCAGATTCCCCAAATGTTGTGCGCCTCCCGAAGGACAGAGATCCATGATTTTCCCTCCGGGCGCGGAGAAGGTCCCAGATAATCCTGCCATTCCACATCCAGCAGCGCCGCAACCGCAGCTTGCAGGCAGGCCGCGCCCGCATCCAGATCGTACCCCCCTTCCAGGAACAGCGCAATTCGTCCTTCACAATTTCGGTCAGCAAATTTGACTAAACTCCTGATAAGACCGCCAAACCCCTGCGCAGAAAGCATCAAATGACCTAAAGGATCTCGCCAATGCGGGTCGAACCCTATGCTTATCAGCAGCATCTGAGGTGAAAACTGATCCAGTATTGGGAGGATCAATTCATCCATGAATGCCTGAAAACCCAGGTCCCCTGTTCCAGGTGGCAGGGGGAAATTCGCTGTTAAACCCTCTCCACGACCAGCTCCGGTTTCTCCTAAGGCTCCTGTTCCTGGATAAAACGGCGATTGGTGAGTCGATATATAGAGTACATCCCCCCGATTCCAAAATATATCCTGAGTCCCGTTTCCGTGGTGTAGATCAATATCCACAATCGCAAGACGTCGCGCATGGGCTGCATTATCTCCTCCCCCAGTGATCAAGTATTCAGCCGCTATGGCAATGTTATTTAATAAGCAGAATCCCATTCCGCGATTAGATGTTGCGTGGTGACCAGGTGGCCGCGTGAGTGCCAATCCCTTTTTGCTCTTACCTTCCCATACTGATACAGCCACAGTCACAGCTCCGCCAGCAGCATTGTGAGCCAGCCTCCAAGAATCGGGAGTGGTGTATGTATCTGCATCCAAGTGCACTCCCTGTCGACACGCAGCTTCTAGCGTTGCCAAGTATTCAGGGGTGTGTATCGAACTTAATAATTCAGGGGAGAGAGAGATCGATTCGAGATGAGGATAATCATCCCACCAACCTGCCTTCTGAAGTGACTCACGGATTACTTCGACGCGGTCCGGTCTTTCAGGATGCCCAGGTTCATAATGGGCTTTATGTCCCTCAGGATAATAAAAGACTAGATCATTCATATTGATTCTCCTATTGAAGGTAATAAAATGAGGATAATTTCACTTCAATTTGATTTCAATTATTTCCTACGCTCGGGGTGCAGTTCATTAGTGTGCCATATATCTTATCTTGTTATTAGGATTCTGCCTGACTGATGGCAAAATGTCAATTCCCAAGGTCAAGCTGGTACAATAAAAATCCGAAATTTTTTTTATTTCATTTCTGTAATGTCGTTCATATCATACAGCATCTTGATTTATTCATTTTAAAGCAGATTCACTCTCAAAACACATTATTCTTGAGGAAGCGAAATGACAATTTTACTTTACCAGACCGACAGCTATTTAAGATCATTCGACGCATCTATTACTGCAGTAGATGAAGAAAACCAGGCTATTGCTCTTGATCAGACCGCTTTCTATCCCGGAGGTGGTGGGCAACCCGCTGATAGCGGCACTTTATCAGTTGAAAATATTGTCTATCCGATTAAGCGGGCGAAAAAAGTGTCTGAAGACGTCTTTCATTTTATTGCCAGTGAAGACAATATACCAACCGTTGGAGCCGCCGCACATGGACTGATTGATTGGGAGTATCGTTATAAATTGATGCGCACACACACAGCAATGCATATCCTGTGCGGTGTCATCTTCCGGGATTATGGAGCTTTGGTAACCGGAGGCGATATGCAACCCCTCAAAGGACGCATGGATTTTGAGTTCGAAACGATGCGCAAAGAGTTGGTGGAAGAAATCGAACAAGCAGTCGATCAAGAGGTAGCAAACGCCCGCCCTATACGAGTGGAAACCCTGCCGCGTGAAGAAGCTTTCCGGATTCCGGACCTGATCCGTACAAAAATCAACATGCTACCTGAAGGAATTGAGGAAGTCCGTGTAGTGGAAATTGAAGGTCTCGACCTGCAGGCTGACGGAGGGACGCACGTAGATAGTACATCTGAAGTGGGTCAAATTCGAATTGTAAATTACAAAAGCAAGGGCAAGATAA
>JAUWPO010000076.1 GCA_030611505.1 Chloroflexota bacterium | reverse complement strand
GCTCGATATCTCCTGTTATTAGGATAATGAGGCATTATGACAAAACACTCATCGGGTTCACGGATACCTGGTTTTTACAACCTTAATCTTGAGGAGCGGCTGGTAGAAATAGCGCGCAGAGGCGATTTATCTGCATGTGATATAGCCATACTCAAGGGAGACACATCTTTAACCCTTGATCAGGCTGATCACATGATTGAAAACGTGGTCGGTTTGTTCTCTTTACCGCTAGGAATCGCCCTCAACTTCGTGGTGAATAGTCGCGAGGTGTTGGTACCAATGGCTGTTGAAGAGCCCTCGGTTGTGGCAGGTGCATCCTTCATGGCGAAATTGGTTCGTGCAGGGGGAGGGTTCATTGCCGATTCTACTGCGCCTGAGATGATCGCCCAAATACAAGTGTTGGATGTTCCCGACCTTGATTCAGCCTGCAAGAAGGTTCTTGAAGGCAAAGATCGTTTGTTGTCTGAATCTGCCCAAGTTGACCCGTTGCTTATTAAGTTAGGAGGCGGTCCTCGTGACCTGGAGGTGCGCATTATTCAAGATTCGCCGATCGGACCCTTCCTGGTTCTGCATCTGATCTACGACGTCCGCGATGCCATGGGCGCCAATGCTATCAATACGGCTGCTGAACGAATAGCGCCGACAATTGAAGAACTCACTGGTGGACGAACGCTTTTGCGAATACTGTCAAATCTAGCCGACCGGCGTCTAGCACGCGCACGCTGCACAATCCCGCTTTCGAAGCTGGCTTTTGGTGACTATTCAGGCGCAGAGGTGCGCGATGGAATTATTGCCGCCTGGGCTTTTGCAATTTCGGACCCTTACCGGGCCGCGACCCACAATAAGGGCATAATGAACGGCGTGGATGCGGTCGTGATCGCTACCGGTAATGACTGGCGTGCAATTGAAGCCGGTGCACATGCCTATGCGGCTAGAAACGGTACTTACACTTCCTTGAGCAGTTGGGGTTGCGACGAGAGTGGCAACCTGATCGGTTCTCTGGAGATGCCGATGGCAGTCGGGATCGTAGGTGGTGCCACAAAAGTCCATCCTACCGCTGGTGTAGCTTTGAAACTGATGGGAGTGGAAACTGCAAGCCAGTTAGGGGAGATCATTGTTTCTGTCGGTCTTGCCCAGAACCTGGCCGCATTGCGCGCCCTGACAACAGAGGGTATCCAACGCGGCCATATGAACCTGCACGCCCGGCAGGTTGCCATTGCGGCAGGTGCGGAGGGTGATATAATCGAGCGCCTTGCGGAGCAGTTGGCGGCCGAAAATTCGGTACGTGTGGATCGAGCGGAGGAGATATTGAAGGAGTGGAGGAATAATGGAACAGGTGATTAGACAAAGGTGATAAAGGAATAGGTGATTATGGCTGAAAACATTTTACTGAAACCAACCCATCCGGTTGGGATCGTCGGGTATGGCGCATATGTGCCGCGCTATCGGCTACCGGCAACTGAAGTATCGCGCATTTGGACCGATGGTAAAGGAGGCATTCCGATAAAGGAGAAAGCCGTTCCGGGACTGGACGAAGATGTGGTGACGATGTCAATCGAAGCCGCCCGTAACGCCTTGGGTCGAGCGGGCATCGATCCCACCGAGATACGCGCCGTGTGGGTAGGTTCGGAATCTCATCCTTATGCGGTCAAACCGACCTCAACCCTCGTGGCTGAGGCGATTGGCGCAGTTCCAAATGTCCAAGCCGCTGATTGGGAATTTGCATGCAAAGCCGGAACAGAGGCAATGGTGGCTGCTATAGGTTTTGTTGGTTCGCAGATGGCTCGCTACGCTCTGGCTGTAGGAATGGATACCGCCCAAGGTAAGCCGGGGGATGCATTGGAATACACAGCCGGTGCAGGAGGAGCTGCTTATCTGCTTGGACCGGCGGAAGAATCGCTGGCAGTGATCGATCACACCTATTCGTTTGTCACGGACACGCCCGATTTCTGGCGGCGGGCTTACCAAAAGTATCCCGAACACGGTCAGCGCTTTACAGGTGACCCAGCTTATTTTAAACACATCTACGAGGCCGGAAGTACGCTCTTGGAAGCTACGGATACTACGCCCGAGGATTATAAGTACGCCGTTTTCCACCAACCCAATACAAAATTTCCGCAGCGGGTTGGTGCTATGCTGGGGTTTAGTAAGGAGCAGATTGAAACGGGTCTGCTTGTTCCGGTGATTGGTAACACCTACGCAGGTTCTGCCATAATCGGTCTTACTGCTGTGCTGGATGTCGCTGAACCTGGTGATCGCATCATGATGGTTTCCTTTGGATCTGGAGCCGGTTCCGACGCCTTCGCGATCACAGTCACGGATGCTACCTTAGAAAGGCGCAATCAGGCGCCTCGCACACAGGATTACATTGCCCGCCGGACCGAGATCGACTACGCAACCTACGCCCGCATGCGCGGCAAATTGGTAATGAAATAGGGATTAATGGATAGCGGATAAGGGAACAGGAAAAATGTATCAGGTACAAGAGACAGAGATTATTGCGATTTATGTTGGAAAAATTTTTCTAATTCCTAATTCCTGATTACTAAATTCTAAATGGAATACCACGTAGCTTGCTACGTGGGTTCCAAGTTTTAGCAAAAACTGTACCCGAAGGGGCAAAATTCCATACTACGCCGTCCGCTTGCGACGGCGATAGGAATTTTGAGGATTTTGCTAGTTTATTGGAGGAATAATGACCGAAGTTGTTATTGCTGGTATTGGGCAGACGCCCGTTGGTGAACACTGGAATTTATCATTGCGTGAATTAACCCTGATGGCAATTGAAGCGGTTCAACAGGACAGTGTGGGACTGCAGCCGCAGGCGCTCTTTGTGGGCAACATGCTGGCTGCCCGCCTTTCCAGGCAGGCGCACCTCGGAACACTGGTCGCAGATTTTGCAGGACTGACGGGCATCGAAGCAGTTACCATCGAGGCGGCAGGTGCCTCAGGCGGCGCTGCTTTACGGGCTGGTTTTACGAGCGTGCTTTCAGGTCAAGCCGACGTTGCTATGGTGGTCGGAATTGAAAAATTCACAGACCAAATTGGGACTTCGGTGGAGGAATCCCTGGGTACCTTGTCAGATAGCGACTACGAAGCTGCTCAAGGTCTGACCTCTGCTGCTCAGGCGGCGTTGCTTATGCGCCGTTACATGCATGAGTTCGATGCGCCCCGCGAAGCGTTTGGCGGGTTTCCATTGACGGCTCACGCTAATGGCGTTGGCAATCCCAATGCAATGTTCCGTAAAGCCATCAAAGCCGAACTGTACAACCGCGCTGGGATGGTGAGTGAACCGCTCAACATGTTTGATGTCGCCCCCAATGCAGACGGCGCTGCGGCGCTGATCCTGACCCGTCCGGAATTACTGCCGCCGGAATTCCCCCATCCATTGGTGCGCATCTCCGGCTCCAGCATTGTAACGGACACATTGGCTCTGCACGACCGCCCAGACCCGTTATCTTTTCATGCAGCGCGCCTTTCGGTGGAACGGGCTTGTAAACAAGCCGGGATCACGCCTCAGCAGATCGATCTGTTTGAGCTGTGGGACTCTTATTCGATTTACGCAGCCTTATCGTTGGAGGCAGCCGGATACGCAGTACGCGGTCAGGGATGGCAGTTAGCCCGCAACGGTAGGATCAGCTTAGGAGGTGAGCTTCCGGTGAGCACCATGGGAGGCCTAAAAGCGCGCGGCAATCCCGGGGGAGCGAGCGGCGTCTATCAGGTTGTTGAAGCGGTGCTGCAGTTACGCGGTCAGGCTGGCAACAATCAGATCACCGGTGCGAAGCGCGCTATGGTGCAGTGCCTGGGCGGACCCGCATCCACCGCCGCAACGCATGTGCTCGAAACTGTAAGTTAATTCGAGTTGCAATAATTGGATGGTGTTTACACTCACACGAAGTGGTTGAAGGTTTACCATAGAGTATGCAGATTCAACAGAAATTTCTTAATTTTTCTCTGTGATCGTTGTGATCTCTGTGGTAAAGAATATTAAACACCCATTAGAAATCCGAAGTATAAAGGCGGTAGTAGGCAAAGTTGAGCTGGTATTAATGGTTTAATCATAAGATTTTACAAGGTTGATAGTTCTTGATAGATTCGATTAGCTATACTCGTGTTTACAAAGTTTTTGACATCACATGCAGCATCACTAAAAGGAGATCAAAAATATGGAAATTACCCCCCATTGGAGATTAAAGAAACAACGTTACAATCTGGTCGGTGAAACATGCCCCCACTGTGGCGTAAAGCTGTTTCCACCCCGCGATATTTGCCCCGAATGCGGGCAGGAAGCCAAGAACCTTTACAATTTCAGCGGCAAAGGTGAAGTTTATTCCTACACAACCGTTTATGATCCACCTGCTGGATACGAGGAATACACTCCTTACACGGTGGCATTAGTCAAGCTTGAGGAAGGTCCGCTGGTTACGGCTCAGTTAACCGACGTTGGTCAAACCCCGGTCGAAATCGGCACTCCGGTGGAAATGGTCACACGCAAGCTGCGCCAGGACGGTGATGAGCGCGGTTTATTGATATATGGATACAAGTTTCGACCGGTGCTTGAGAGACAACTGGCTCAATAGATCGTCAGATTAATAAATAATTGATCCTCCCATAGAATGGTTATGGGAGGTTTTTTTATGTGTAGATTGTACGGTTGAATTCAAAGTGATGACAGTCCTTGATGGTTCATCAATTGTTCTGCTGCTGGATCAACTAATTGGCATCTAGTGTTTCACCGGGAGGATTACCTGTCAATAAGGCTGATTCTTTGAGCCTCATGGAGAGAAACACACCAATAAGCATAAGACCGACGAGCACAAGCAGTGACGATGTCATAGTTCCCGTCTCAGGGTTCTTGAAGCTATCCATTCCAATAATAAAAATAATGCCTGAGATTTGCCCTATAAGCAAAAGCAAACCGTTTGAGGTGCCTTCTGGCGCTGGAAAAGCAACTTCTGCCCCATATTGAAAGCCAATAGGACCTGCACTCAGCAGGAAAAAACCGGTAAAGAAGGAGGCTCCTACCAGTAGAGCGTAATTGACGGCAAATGTTATACCAAGCATGCCAAAACTTGCGGCAGCCAAAGCCAGGATGATAAAGGGGACTCTTTTGCGGTAGCGGTCCGATAACGAAGGCAAGATAACTGCTCCTACAACTCCTCCCATGACCATCGCACCACCCACGATTCCGGCTTGTATGATTGAGAACCCTCTTGGTCTCAGAATATCTTCAATCCAGGTCGCTAAACCATTGAAAGTTCCAAGTCCAATAAAAAAGATCACCATCAATAGGATGAAATTTTTATTCCGCAATGTTTGCTTGAAGCCATCGAAAACCAGGGATCGTTCAATTTGGTCGGGAGAACACGCCGGCGTTGGAGGACGCTCCCTGGAGAAAATCAGAAATATGGCTGCTGCGATCACTGATACGATCCCATAGATTAGAAGCATGCTGCTGATACTGAAATGGATAACGAGAAAAGGGGTGAGTACCAGTCCTAAAACGATGCCAAGGTACATAGCCAGGGTTCCAAAACCTGATGCGGTCGCTCGCTCTTGGATTGGAAACCAGCGAGCAGCCACTGTTGTTATTGCGTTTAAAATGAATGGCTGTCCAAAAGCTATTCCGATTTGTGAAACAAGTACCAGTGTGTAGTTATCTGCCAGCAAGCCGCGCGATAAACCAAAAAGACCAGTCAGCACAGCCCCAATTCCCACTGCCACACGGAATCCATATGTATCGATAGTCCATGAAGCGGGTATCGACACGAAGATATAGACAATCATGAAGCTCATGGATAGCAGACCGATGCTGAGGTCAGAGACCCCATAAAAGCTTGCGGCAATACCAGTGACCGAAGCAAATGTTATCCAAAGGAGTTGATTGCCGGCGACGACCGACATGAACGCAATCAGAACGACCCACCGGTAACCATATATTTTGAAATTCTCTTCTTTCATTTGATCTCCCTTCTGCCTCGCCTCAATCGCCGGGCAACTGTGAAATTCTATCGAATTCTTCCCTCAATCTTTTGTATGCTCCATCCAACTCTTCTGCTTTGTTTGTTGCATTCCTCAAGTGAATATCGTAAAAAGTCTGCCAATTATTATCTACCTCGTGGAACCGCTGAGACAGTCTGGCAATGTCATTCCTAATATTCTCTGCTTGCTCGGAGAGCCTTCTTGCATGAACTCCTGCTTTTATCAGCTCAATTTTGTGCGACAGGGTCAGAGGTGAAACTGCCTGAACTCCTTTTGAAGTATAAATCCGGAGGGTTTCGTAAGCGTCCGTCACCAGGAAGTAATAAACGCTTTCAGAAGGAATAAAGGCAAAAGCAAACTCTGCTGACCCCTGTTCTGGACACACGTATTCATCAGCGATTTTGTCGAGATGGTAGCGGACATTTCTTAGGAATTGCTTCTTTAGCCTTTCCCTTTCCTGCGAGTCTTCCGCTTCCAACATCAGTCGATAGTTGTCAAGTGGGAACTTGGAATCAATGCAGATAGTCCCCACAGTTGACTTGATATGGGCGTCGGGAATCTTCCCGTCAAGGATTTTTTCTCTGATGCCGAACATATCTGGGGGAAGTTGATCAGAGAGAATCTGCTCCAACGCCATCTCGCCCAGAGAAGCCCTTCCCACGGGCACTCGCAGCATTTGATCAAGGGCTCTATAGTCATTTCTGATGTCCTCTGCATAGGTGGTAAGTCTTCCTATCTTCTCGTCCAATCCCGATTCTTGCCAAACACTGGAAATGGCTAATTCAATGTCCTTTGGTTTGACTTGTCCTCTTTTAATAACCAAATAAACTAATATAAGTAAAAGTATTATGACAACTGTAAGCAATACATTGGTTGTGGTCATCCCATTATTACCTTTTCAAATGTTAGCTCTAAATATCCTATAGTTTGAAATTTGAAAGATTTTTCAATAAAAAAAATTTTATTTACTGACTGCCTCTTCGAAGGATATAACCGCCTGTCGAGTGAGTTCATTTTCTAACAAGTCATCGATTATTTTTGGCAGGAGTGTAAAATTGTTCAACCCCCTTTCGGCAAGTGCTTTTAGATCAGCCGTTTGACGGATGCTGGCGACCAATAACCGCAGAGGGCTGTCCATCGCGGCAACAATCCGCCCCATGCTGGTCACTTCCTCAATCCCATTCAACCCACAGTCCGTCATCCGTCCCAGATATGGTGCCGCATAATTGGCGCCCAACGCAATCGCGATCAATACCTGCTGGGCTGAATGAACCGCTGTCATGGTCACATTGGACCCTTCGGCAATCAGCTTTCGTGCACACAGAATCCCTACTGGGGTGATCGGTACCTTTACCATCACACGCTGGTCGATCCCTGCCAATTCACGTGCTATCTTCAGCATTTGCTCCATCTCACAACCCCACACCTGTAAGTGGATCTCGTTGGCGCCCAGTTCAAAAGCCGTCTGCGCCAGTTTTGCGAGCCGATCGATCGTGAAACCAATTCCTGTCTGATTCAGCAGTTTTGGGTTGGTGGTTACGCCGTAAAAGATGCCTGTCGGGAGATAATGCTGCCAATCTTTTTCTTCTGTGCTGTCCACATACAATCTCAAGCCTGAGGATGTGCTAACCATTGATTTTCTCCAGTTCGTGTTTATAGGGCGGATTAGCGCCAATTCGGGCACAGTTTATCGCTGCAGCCTGGTTGGCATACGATAGACAGGCTTTCAACTGTTCCCTGGTCAATTTACCCAGACTCTTTATTGCCAATAATTCCTGATGGTGAAGATATGCGAGTGTTGCGGCCAAAAAGGTATCTCCTGCCCCGACCGCATCAGCGATTTCAATCTCCGGCGTTCGTACATATGCCGATGTGCCAGATTTGGTGTATCCATCGGCGCCTTCCTCCCCTTTTGTCCGGATCACCAGACTTACCCCCAGATCAAACCAATGACATAGGTGTTTTTCAAATTCCTCGTCTTTATAGATCCAGTTAAAATCTACACGGCTGAGCTTAAGGATATCCAGCGAAGCGACCCATTTCTCAAACCGATCCCGGTAGGCAACCGGGTCAGCTATCAAATCAGGTCGCACATTCGGATCCAACGAAATGATCCGGGTCCCACTCTCGCGTGCCATTAAGGTCTCCAAAGCCGCCGCCCCTGGCTCCATAACCATTGATATGGAACCGAAATGCAGCGCTTTTACCTTCTCAGGCAGTTGAGGTATAAGCTCATCCACGGTCAGGCTGCGGTCTGCAGACCCATTGGCATAAAAAGAGAATTGCGGCTCGGTGTAATCCTTTGACGGCAGGTTGACAAATGCAAGTGTGGTTGGATCGGCTGAACGTACACAAAATCTTGTATCCACCCCGTTCTTTTCCAGATTATCGATCAGCATATCTCCGAAGAAATCAGTGGACACTTTACAGTAAAAACCGACCGGAGTTTCTAGCCGGCCTAATCCGATAGCGACGTTATAAATTGAGCCTCCCGGGCAGGGCTGGTATGCGCGCACCTGCGGCAAAGGAACAAAATCAATTAACGCTTCTCCACAACAAAGAATCACGGAGGCACTTTCCTTATGAGCTTTTATGTCAGGTCCAGATAAGAAAGCAGATATAGATAGAACTCAATCAAGTTTCGACAATTTCGTAGGTACCAGATTTCAGGTGTGATGATAACACATCCATAACCCGGGTTCAAAGGGGTGTTTGTTAGAAAGAATCCACGACCTGTCTAAACTACCATTACTTAATATAACTTGGTAATTTTGGGGTACTGGCGGTGTATCAACTTTAGAAAGTTTAATCGATCAAGTCCCACTTGGCGCAATTTGAGTCAATGACACGTCCTAATAACAACAATTTCTTGTGATTAACTGTTGACAGAGGGATTTTTTAAAGCTATGATATCGTTACCATGGTATCGATATCATGACAACGATACCAGTCACCTAAAGATTTTAGTTCATCCATATAAATACCCATGACAACCATCCATGATGTAGCAAAACGTGCTGGTGTCGCTCCGATAACCGTCTCTCGTGTAATCAATAATACGGGTTATGCCAGCCAGGAAACCCGTGAACGGGTAGAAACGGCGATAACTGAGTTAGGTTATATTCCTAACGTCTTAGCCCGCAGCCTGCGCTCGAAACGAACCAACACGCTGGCATTAGTGATGACTGATATCACTAACCCATTCTTTACAGTCATCGCAAGGGGTGTGGAAGATACTGCCAGCGAATCTGGATATACCGTGATTTATTGCAACACGGATGAGTCTGAAACCGGGGAATATAAGTATGCCCAAATTTTGGCTCAAAAACAGGTTGACGGTGTAATTTTAGTGCCCGCCTGCAGCAACTCAAAGACAGTAGAGTTTTTCCAATCAAATAACATCCCTGTAGTATTGATTGACCGCAGCATCCCAGATGTAGAAACCGATGTGGTTCGCTGTGATTCGGTATCCGGTGCTTATCAACTCGTCAAGCTGTTAATTGACTTGGGTCACACCAGGATTGCAGTGCTCTCTGGTCCCAGGGAAATTTCCACCGCAGAAGACCGCGTAACTGGATATCGTCTCGCCTTAGCTGAAGCCGGGCTTGCAGGTAATGAGCTGGTTTATTACGGCTCCTTTACCCAGGCCAAAGGATACGATCTCGCAGTGCAGGTGATGGCTAAAACATCACCACCTACAGCATTGTTTTGTGCCAACAACTTCATCTCAATTGGTGCGCTGAAATTATTGCGCGATAGTGGTTTACGCGTACCCGAGGATGTCGCCCTGGTTGGTTTTGATGACTTACCAGTGAATATGGTTATCGACCCCTTCTTTACTGTAGCCGCTCAACCCGCTTACGAGATGGGGCAGCGAGGTACTGAACTACTAATAGAGCGCCTGACCGGTGGGGCGCCAGACGAATGTCAAGAGGTAATCCTACCTATCGAAATTATCGTGCGCAAGTCAAGTGGACTTGCGCACTTTTGATTATTAACGCGCAGATGTAATCAAAATTCAGAGAGTTTGTCACCAAGGAGATTTTTAGATATGCAAAATAACCCAACCGCAGCAACCACCCGTAACAAGGATGATTTGATAGTCATTACCGGCGCCGGTGGATTTATTGCTGGGTCCCTGGTTAAGTATTTCCACGATTCGGGCTTTACACTTATTCGTGCAGTTGACAAAAAACCTCTGCCAAAATGGTATCAACGGGTGCCCGGGGTCGAAAACCTTTCACTGGATCTGAGTTACCGCGAGAATTGTAAGCGTGCAGTTGAAGGCGCCGTGGAAGTATACAACCTCGCTGCTGATATGGGCGGTATGGGATTCATTGAACGCTTCCGGGTGGAATGTCTGCGCAGTATTCTGATCAACACCCACATGCTGGATGCATCCTACTGGGCGGGCGTCCAGCGTTATTTCTTCTCGTCCTCTGCTTGCGCCTACAACATAGAACTGCAGGAAGACCCCAACGCCAGGGCACTAAAGGAATCCGATGCCTATCCAGCTATGGCAGAGCGAGGTTATGGCTGGGAAAAGTTGGTGTCAGAGATCTTTTGCCAGGAGTATTGGGCAGAACGAAAGATGAAAACCTTCATCGCCCGCTTTCACAATGTTTATGGACCGGATGGCACCTGGGATGGCGGTAGAGAAAAAGCTCCCGCAGCACTCAGCCGCAAGGTGATTGAAGCCCAGGACAGCGGCGAACTCGATATCATTATCTGGGGTGATGGTCACCAGACACGCAGTTTCATGTACATCGATGATTGTGTCAAAGGTATAGACATGATAATGCACTGCGACGATCTGATCGCCACCCCCATCAACCTTGGTTCCAACGAACTGGTATCGATTAACGAGCTGGTTAGTAAGATCGAAAATATCGCTGGTGT